>NZ_QZFV01000065.1:0-281414 GCF_003600245.1 Amycolatopsis panacis | reverse complement strand
GTTGGTCGGGGGCCCGGCAGTGGGCGATGCGGAGGTGTGTGCGACCACCTCGTGGCGTGCGCCGGACCGGTTTCGGGTCTGTGAAGGGACCCTTCACAGACTCAGAGTCCGTGAAGGGTCCCTTCACGGACCTCTACACCGACTTTGCCGGAACCCTGGCACCGCCCCGGAGCGGGCGATGGCCAGCGGCAAGATCGACAGCGCCGCGGCCGGGGCGCCACAGTGACGCAGGAAACCGGCTCGGGAAAAGAACGGGCGACTCCGCCGAACGATGGAAAGCCGAGCATGACTCGTTTGAGGGATCACATTTCCTCATGCGGCGAGTAATGTTCTGCACACCGAGAGCGGCCACGGCGGGCTCGCGGTGCCGCCGGAAACCGGGCATTCACCTGCGAATCCTGTGACCTGACCCTTCCGCCCCGAAATCACGGGAGAGGAGACGGAAGCACCGGACGGGAATACCCTGTTCGGCGTTTTCCCCTGCCCACGTAAAGCTATTATTACGCGGGGTCTTTTCCGGCGACTGGTGAAATCACGCTATCACGAGAGAAAAGGAATCCCATGGGATCTCTGTCCCGTATCGGCGCGCGGACACTGGCACTCGCCTGCGCAGCAGGAATTCTCAGCACCGGCAGCGCCGCGGTGGCAGTAGCCGCACCGAGCACCACCGCCGAGATCATCATCATCGACGGCTATACCCAGACCGTGAAGGAATCGTCGGGCACGGCCGTCCTCTGCCCGACCAATCAGGTCCTGCTGGGCCGGTCGCACAGCGGTGACGAGAACGGCAGCACCACCTACTACTGCGGCCTGATCCTCATCGACGGGCAGCAGGTCAGGGTGGGTGCGCCGACCTGGAGCGCCTCGCAGAGGGAAAGCAATTCCTTCTTCGCCGCTCCCGGCGATCACGTCCTGGTCGGCCGTCAGCACTCCGGGGACGAGAACGGGAGCACGAGGTACGCGACCGCCACCATGTCCGCGTGGGGACGCACGGTGGAACTCACCTCGTATCGGTGGTCACCGAGCCAGAAGGAGAGCAGCAGCTACTCCAAGGCCGGCGACTACGAGGTGATGGTCGGCCGTCAGCACACCGGCGACGAGAACGGCCAGACCCAGTACCAGTACGCCAGGATCGTCGACTGAGCGGAGCGTGGCCGTGCGGGTCAGGGGCTTCGGCCCGCACGGCCACGCAGATCCGGCAGCTTCGCGTGCGCGGAGAACCCCGGAATTCCCCGTGAAGACCCCCACCTTCAGGAGAAAACTCATGCGTGCCACCATGTCCGCCCGCCCGCGGAGCGCCCCGCGCGGGATCCTTGCGATCGCCTCGGCCATCGTGCTCCTGGCTGCCTGTCCCGGGGCGGCACAGGGCGCCCAGCAAAAGCCCACCGCGATCGTGTCCCTCGGCGACAGCTTCATCTCCGGGGAGGGCGGCAGGTGGCAAGGCAACGTCGACCTGTCCTACAGCCCGACCCACGACATGTACGGCACGGACCGGGCCACCGTATGCGGCCCGGCCGGCTGCCAGAAGGACCCGTTCGCCGTCTACGGGGGCACCTATCTGGACCCCACCACGGGTAAGGAGAACGGCTGTCACCGCTCGGATGTCGCGGAGATCCTGTCGTCGGGGATCGCCGCGGACCGGGCGGTCAACCTGGCCTGCTCCGGGGCAGTCACCGACAACGTCCTGCCCGGCTACGCGGGCGGTAAGCCCTTCAAAGGGCAACCGCCGCAGGCCGACGCGCTGCGAGACCTCGCGAGAACGCACGAGATCAAGCTGATCCAGCTTTCCATCGGCGGCAACGATCTCGGGTTCAGTGGCATCATCGAGAGCTGCGTCAAGAATTACATTGCCGGACCAGCGGGCGGATACTGCTGGGAAAAGTGGGACTGGGAAGTCGAAGAGAAACTGGCCCGGGAGGTACCGGACAAGATCGCGAACGTGATCGACCGGATTCGCGAGGTCATGCGCGCGGCCGGGCAACCCGACAGCTCGTACACCTTCGCCCTCCAGTCCTATCCCTCACCGGTTCCGCTCGCCGGGAACTACCGGTATCCGGAAAGCTGGGCCGGCACTCTCTCCGACCGGTACAGCCCGGGCGGCTGCCCGTTCTTCAACCAGGACACCGATTGGGCCCGGCGGCGGGTGGTCCCGGGCATCGCCGAGATGCTGGACAAGGTCGCGACCCGGAAGGGTCTCTTCTATCTGGACCTGCAGTGGGCTTTCGACGGCCACGACGTGTGCGCCCGCAATGCCCGCCAGGCACGTCAGGGTGAGAGCCTGACGCACCCGGTCCCGGATCGGGACGCGGAATGGATGCGGTTCCTGTCCTTCGGAATCTTCCGGCCGCAGGGGCAGAAAGAGGAATCGTTCCATCCTAATTCCTACGGCCAGCAGGCACTGGGGAACTGCCTGCGGGAATTCCACCGGCAGACCCAGGCCACCGGATACCCGGAGTTCGAATGCCTGAACCGGCCGGGCCAGGGCGTAGCGAGCATGTACGTCGAACGGCTGGACCAGTGACCCCGCGAAGGCTCAGCGGCGGCGGAACGCGGTCTCGATGACGTTCCAGCGATCCCGGTTGTGCCGGGCGTCGGCGAGGGCATCGTGCTGGTCGGTGGGGGCGGCGGGCAGCTTCGGCTTGCCCGCGTCCTCCCACCGCTGACGCAGATCGCGGGTGAATCGCGGCAGCTGACGCGGCAGCGCGGGCATCGGGCCCCACAGCTGGGCCAGCGCGACGTGGTCGTAGGCGGCGAACCAGGCCCACAGCTCGATCCCGCCGGGCGGCTTGCCGAAGAACTCCAGCAGGTCGGTGCGGATCCGGTCGCGGCCACGCCAGGCCGGGTCGGCCGGCGAGGGCAGCTTGGGCAGCACATTGTCGCGCACCCACGGGCCCGCCTTGCCCGGATCGAAATCGGTGGACACGGCGTAGAACTCGCGGCCACGCTCGTCAACGACACCGATCGACACCAGATCGATCGTCACGCCGTCCTCGATGAACTCGGTGTCGTAGAAAAAACGCACCGGCGGAGGTTAGCAGCGCCGCAGGGGGTGACCGTGGCGGGCGCTACCCTGCCTTGCGCTCGGGCACGCGGTCCGCGTCCCGGCCCACGGGCTGCACGGGCACCTGGGGCTGAGCCCCGGCCGCTTCCGCCGCCAGCAGCTCCTTGGCCTTGGCCGCGTAGATGTCCACGTACTCCTGGCCGGACAGCTCCATCAGGGCGTACATGATCTCGTCGGTGATCGAGCGCTCGATGAACCGGTCGCCCGCCATGCCCTCGTAGCGGGAGAAGTCCAGCGGGGCGCCGAACCGGATCTCCAGCCGGCGCGGCCACCACATCTTCGAGCCGATCGGGTTGACCTTGTCCGTGCCGACCATGGCCACCGGGATCACCAGGCCACCCGATTCCAGCGCGATCCGGGCCACCCCGGTCTTGCCCTTGTACAGCCGGCCGTCCGGCGAGCGGGTGCCCTCCGGGTAGATGCCGAGCAGGTGTCCTTCCTTGACCAGCCGGGTGGCGGTGTCCAGCGCGGCCTGCGCGGCGTTGCCGCTGGACCGGTCGATCGGGAACTGGCCGACCCCGGTGAAGAACCACTTCTTGAGCAGGCCCTTGAACCCCGGCTCGGTGAAGTACTCGGATTTCGCCGGGAAGGTGACCTTGCGGCGGACCCGCAGCGGCATGAAGAACGAATCCGCCACCGCGAGATGGTTGCCGGCCAGGATGGCACCCCCGGTGCGCGGGATGTTCTCCGCGCCGACCACTTTGGTGGGCCACAGCGTCTTGAGCAGCGGTCCGATGAACACCCACTTCATCAGCAAGTACAGCACCGCGCGCCAGTCCTTTCACCGCGGGGGATCCGCCGACCAGACAGCCTACGGACCCGGACGGCCGCGGACAACGCGCGCCCGCCCGGTCACCCCGGGCCAGCGATCGATCTCACAGCGCGGTGGCGGTCCCCCGGCCCGCCCAGCGCGCCCACAACCCGGCTCCGGCGTGAGAGCATGGAAGGACTCCACCGCCACCCCGATCGGAAGGCGTTCGTCATGGGCGTGCTCGCCGGCGCGGAACCGTTCGCCCTCCCCGGCACGTCCGGTGCGGGCTTCCTGCTCTGCCACGGCTTCACCGCGACCCCGGCCGGCCTGCGAGGCTGGGGCGAGCACCTGTCCGCGGCCGGTTTCGCGGTGCGCTGCCCGCTGCTGCCCGGCCACGGCACACGCTGGCAGGACCTCAACCGCACCACCTGGCAGGACTGGTACGGCGCGGTCCGCGAGGAGCTGCTCGCGCTGCGCGCCGAATGCGATCAGGTGTTCGTCGGCGGCCTGTCCATGGGCGGCACCCTCGCACTGGCGCTGGCTCAGGAGTTCGACTGGATCTCCGGGCTCGTACTGGTCAACCCGTCGGTCACCCGGCTGAGCATGGACGCCAAGGTGCTGCCGCTGCTGGCCAGGGTGATCCCCTCGATCCCGGCGATCGGCAACGACATCGCCAAGCCCGGGGAGATCGAGCTGGCCTACCCTCGCACGCCGGTGCGGGCCGCGGCGAGCCTGGCGAAGCTGTGGCGGGTGGTGCGGACCCGGCTGGATCAGGTGAGCCAGCCGGTGCTGCTGCTGCACTCCCGGGTCGATCACGTGGTGGAGCCGGAGAACGCGCGGATCGTGCTGGCCGGGGTGGCCGGCACGGACGTGACCGAGGTGGTGCTGGAGAAGAGCTTCCACGTGGCGACCCAGGACTACGACGCGGAGCTGATCTTCAACCGGAGTGTCGAGTTCGCCCGGCGGCTGCGGGCGGGACAGGTGGGTGCCGGATGACCCGCGGAAAGGGCCCGGACGGGCCGGAGGACGTCGACGCCACCTTCGCCGAGATCGTGGCCGATCTGCGCGCCGAGGGCGTGGGCAGCTTCCTGGAGGAGGAACCGTCCGCCACGCTCCTCGAAGAGGAGCCGCCGGAGGCGAAACCGGCCGCCACGCCGCTGCCGGTCGAGGACGGCTGGCGGACCGGCGGCACCGACTGGGACACCACGATGCTGTCGGAGGACCCGGCCGCCGACGACGAGCACTTCGAGCCGCCGGAGCCGCCGCCGTTGCCGCGCTGGCGCAAGGGCGCGTTCGTCGTGCTGCTGTTCTTCGTGGCCGGACTGCTGCTGCTGATCGTGCCGAACCTGATCGGGGTAGGCCCGGCGCTGGCCACCCCGCTGGGCATTCTCGCGCTGGCCACCGGCATCGCGCTGCTGCTGTTGCGGGTGCGGCAGGGGCCGCCGCCCGGTGCGGACCCGAGCAACGGCGCCCAGGTCTGACCGGGCGGGCATGCGGATCGATTTCACGCCGTCGGCACGTTCGACGGTCGGGGCGGAGTGGGAGCTGGCGCTCGTGGACCGGCGCAGCGGGGAGCTGCGGTCGGTGGCCGGGGAGATCCTCGCGGCCGTCCGCCCGGACGGCGCCGCCGAGCACCCGCGGATCAAACAGGAACTGCTGCTGAACACGATCGAGGTGATCAGCGGGGCGCGGCGCACGGTCGCCGGGGTCAAGGCCGATCTGGCGGCGGCACTGGACGAACTGCACCGGGTCGCCGATCCGCTCGGGGTGGAGCTGTTCTCCGCCGGTTCGCACCCGTTCTCCTCGTGGTACCGGCAGAAGGTCACCGACCAGGAGCGGTACGCCAAGCTGATCGACCGCACCCGCTGGTGGGGCCGGCAGATGCTGATCTACGGCGTGCACGTGCACGTCGGTCTCGATCACCGGGACAAAGTGCTGCCGGTGCTGGACGCGTTGCTCTGCTACGCCCCGCATCTGCAGGCGCTGTCGGCGTCCTCGCCCTACTGGAGCGGGGAGGACACCGGGTACGCGTCGAACCGGGCGCTGATGTTCCAGCAGCTGCCCACCGCGGGGCTGCCCTTCCAGTTCGGTGAATGGGCCGAGCTGGAGCACTACGTCGGCGACATGTTCAAGACCGGCGTGATCGACGCGTTCTCCGAGATCCGCTGGGACATCCGGCCGGCGCCGCACTTCGGCACGATCGAGACCCGGGTGTGCGACGGCCTGCCGACGCTGCAGGAGGTCGGCGCCGTCACCGCGCTCATCCAATGCCTGGTGGAGGATTTCAGCACCCGGCTGGACCAGGGCGAGCGCCTGCCGGTCCTACCGCCGTGGCATGTGCAGGAGAACAAGTGGCGGGCCGCCCGCTACGGCACCGACGCGATCGTCATCCTGGACGCCGCCGGCCGCGAGCGGCTGGTCACCGAGGACCTGACCGAGCTGCTCGACCGGCTCGCCCCGGTCGCGCGGCGGCTCGACTGCACCCGCGAGCTGGCCGACGTAGCCGAGATCCTGCGCGTCGGCGCGAGCTATCAGCGGCAGCGGACGGTGGCGGAGAACTGCCACGGTTCGCTGAAGGCCGTCGTGGCTTCGCTGGTGGCGGAGATGCGGGACGGCGTGCCCCACGGCTGAACCACGCTCCTGGGCCTGCCGATGAGCAAGCCGAACGCGGACGCCCCGGCTGCGACCGGACTGCACCCCGCGAGCTGGCCGACGTGGCGGAAATCCTGTGCGTCGGCGCAAGCCGCCAGCGGCGGACGGTTCCCCGAACGCCGCTTCGCACCAACGCGGCCCGCCCCCGCGGATCAGCTCAGCTCGCGCAGCAACGCACCCGGACCCAGCACCCCCGCGCCCAGCGCCGACACCCGGCCACGCAGCTCACAATCGGCGGTCGCGACGACCACGTGGTCCGTCGTCCTCGTCCGAGCCCCGGCGGTGACCTCGACGATCTTCGCATCGCCGTCCGTCTCCGCCGAGACGACTTCGACGCCGGGAATCGTGGACACTCCCCTGGCCTTGCCCTCCACCACGAGCACCACCCGCGGCCACCACCGCCACTGCGACCCCGCGCCGATCCCGGTGACCGCGTCGTCGAGCCCTTCGACGGCGAGCCCGGCCAGCTGGTCGCGCAGCCGTTCGGCGGCGCCGCGGCGATCGCGCCACCAGCCGTCCGGACGCGAGCCCATCACGTTCGCCGCGTCGACCACCAGGACCAGCTCCCGGCCCAGCTGGGCCCGCAAGGCCGGCCAGACCTCGGCGAAATCGCGGTGCAGCTCCAGGTCCTGCACCTCGCCGGGCGGGGTCCAGCGCAGTTCGGCACTCTCCTCGTTCGCCACCCTGGCTTCGAGATCGCTGCCGGTCACGCCGAGCACCGTCGTGTACTGCCATGCTCCGTGATCAAGCACGAAGGCGGACGTCGCCCGGAATGCCGACGAGGGCACGTCGGCCTCCTCCCGCGCCTCCCGGGCCGCGGCCTCTCGCACGGTCTCCCCGATTTCGAGCGCACCGCCGGGCAGCGCCCAGGTACTGCCGTTGTGCACCCACCAGGCCCGCCGCTGCAGCAATACGCCGCGCGCGGGATCGCAGAGCAGCAGACCGGCCGCGCCCAGCGCTCCCCAGTGCAACCGCCCGCACGAACACCGCACGAAACGGCTGGCGGTCTTCGGCGTCACCTTCTCAGCCTTCCACACCCGCCCGCCGGGCTGTGAAGGGTCCCTTCACGGACTTTGAGGCTGTGAAGGGACCCTTCACAGCCCTGCGGCGTAGGTCAGCCGGTCGCGCCGAGTGCGGGGGCACCGGCGGCGTCCAGCGCGAGAGCGGCGGCGCCGACGATGGCCGCGTCGTCGCCGAGGTGCGCGGTGCGGATGCGGGCCAGCGGGCGGAACCGGGCACCGGTGATCGCGCCCGAGTAGTGCTCGCGGGCCTCGTCGAGGAACAGCGGAGCGGATTCCGACACCCCGCCGCCGATCACGATGATCTCCGGGTCGAACACGTCGGCCACCAGCGCCAGCCCCTCGCCGAGCCACTTCGCCAGCTCGGCAATCGCGCGCAACGCGATCGGGTCGCCGTCGCGGGCGGCGCCGGCCACCCGGCGGCCGGTGACCGAACCCGGGTCCCCGGCGATCTCCCGGGACAGCACGGTGGACTGGCCCGGGTAGCGGGCGAGCAACTCGACCGCGGTCGCCGCAAGCGCGGTGCCACTGCAGTAGCGCTCCCAGCAGCCGTACTTGCCGCACGGGCAGGCCCGGCCGCCCGGCACTACGGTCAAGTGGCCCAATTCCGGCGCCACGCCGTGCGCGCCGCGGTAGATCTCGCCGTCCAGCAGCAGGCCCGCGCCGATCCCGGTGCCGAGCGCGACCAGCGCGGCCACCCCGGCCCCGCGCGCGGCCCCGAACCGGTGCTCGCCGACCACCGCCGAGTTGACGTCGTGCTCCAGCGTGACCGGCAGGCCGACGCGCTTGGCTATCCGGTCCGCCACCGGCGCATCCCGCCACGCCAGGTGCGGCGCGAACATCACCGACCGCCGGTCCCTCGTCACGAATCCGGCGACGGCCAGCCCGACCGCGGCGACCGCGTGCCGGTTACGCAAGTCCTCGACGACGCCCGCGATGGCGTCCTCGAGCGCGTTCTCTTCACTCGGCGTCGCGACGCGCGCGGTGTCGAGGAGGGAGCCCCGCTCGTCCACCACCCCGGCACGCACGCTGGTCCCGCCGACGTCGACCCCTATGGTCAGCACTCAATTCTCCTGCTCCGGCCGCCAGTCTTCCCGCCGGCGGACGACGATGCGCTGCACCCGCGGCGACTCCGCGGCGCTGGTTTCCCCGGTATCCCCGGCCGCCGGGCCGGGCGGGCGCGCAGCGGGCCGGAACCCCGGCATGTGCACTCCCTCGTCCGGTTCCCAGCGGTCCGCGAGCACCGCCCGCAGCAGTGCCACGAGCTGCGCCGCCTGCTCCAGCAGCCGCGCCGCGAACTCCGGCCGCTCGCCACGCACGACGGCGACGATCGCACACAGCGGGCACCAGTCGCACGCCGAGGCCCCGTCTTCGTGGCCCGGCGCACGGTCCGGTTCGCCGTGCCCGGCCGCGACCACCCCGTCCAGCCACGGCGCGGCCCGCTCCAGCACCATCTCGACCAGCAGCCGGATCTCCTCGGCCAGCCGCAGGCCCGCCGGGTCGTCCGTCTCGCTCACTTGGGCCCCCGGTTCCCGGCCAGGGTGACCACCAGGCCCTCAGCATCGGATTCCGCACCGGTGATCCGGCACGGGCGCAGAGTCACCGGCAGCGCGACCAGCCGGCGGTACCCGTCCACGGTGATCGCCAGATCGTCCTCCACGCGTGCCAGGTCCACAGCCGAGCCCTGCTCCAGCGGAATCGCCACACGCAGTCGGAAACCGCCGTCCACAGCCTGCACGCGCAACAACGGGGTGACCGGTTTCCCGTTGCCGGACAAGGGATCCCGGCTCCCGTACAGCTCGTGCGCGAGGTGCCCGAGCGCGGCCGGGCCGACCGGCTCGCCCGCCCGGTGTTCCACCAGCGCCAGCTCGCCGGGCCGGATCCCGGCGGCCCGCAGTTCGCCGAGCACCGCGTCCTGCTGGGCCCGGCGGGTGCGCAGCCAGTTCGCCGCCGAGCCACGCCAGAACCCGGGTGCGGGCATCAACCGGTTCACGATCAACCCGTCCACCGCGATCCCGCGCAACGCCAGCGAAGTGAGCGTGCGGCGGGCCTCGGCGACCACGACCCGTTCCGGGGTGAGGACCAGGCGCACAGTCGTCACGGCCGGGTCCGTGAGCAGCTCCCTCAGCGCGTCCAGGTGCGCGCCTAGCCGCCGCACCGAGTCCGCCATCCGGCGGCGCCGTCCGCCGTGCACCCGGTTCAGGTAACCGGACATCGCCTCCGGCAGGGCGAGCAGCCGCAGCGTCTCCGCCGTGGGGCCGCAGTCGACCACCACGGTGTCCCACGGACCGTGGGTGGCCAGCCGGCGCACTTCGCCAAGCGCGAGCAGCTCGTCCACGCCGGGCAGAACGGTCAGCTCCTCGGCATCCAGCAGGTCCAGGCCGGCGCCGGCGAGCACAGTGTGCAGCTCACGACGCAACTCGTGCCAGCTCCGGTCGGCCAGTGACCGCGAATCCACCTGCGCCGCCCAGAGCCCCGCCGGGCTGCCGTCGCCACGTACGTCCACTTCGGCCGGTTCGCTGCCCAGCCCGGCACCGAAGGCGTCGCCGAGCGAATGCGCCGGATCGGTCGAGACGACCAGAGTCTTCCTGCCACGGCCGGCGAGCGCGAGCGCGGTCGCCGCGGCGAGCGTCGTCTTCCCGACGCCGCCCTTGCCGGTGAACAGCAGGATGCGCATCTAGCCCTCGGCCCGCCGTTTGAGCTCCTTGAGAGCGGTGTCCATCACCATCTTCTCCGCCTTGCGCCGCAACAGCCCGATCATCGGCAGCGCCAGCTCGACCGACAGCGTGTAGGTGACCCGCGTACGCCCGCCGTCCAGCGGTTCAAGCGCGTACCGGCCGTCCTGCGCCTTCTGCATCTGGCCCTTCACCAGGTGCCAGCTGACGCCGAGGCCGGAGGCGTCCCAGTCGTATTCGAGGGTGTACACGTCCTTGATCGGACCGGCGTCCAGGGTCAGCTTGACCTGCTTCGCGCGGCCGTCGTCGCCGGTGCCCAGCACCTCGGTCTCCCGGACGGCCTTGGCCCACTCCGGGTACGCGGGAAAATCGGCGATCACCGCCAGCACCCGCGCGGGCTCGGCGTCGACCTCGATGGACTGCGTGGACTGCTCGGCCATGAGACGAAGAGTAGCCGGACAGCCGCGTCACCAGCGCAGCACGTACGGCTGCCCGGTCTCCTTGAAGTGACCGACGTTACGGCATTCGGTGCGTCCGACCCGCCGCCGCGCGGCCAGCGGCTGGTGCACGTGCCCGAACAGCGACCAGCGCGGCTGCTGCCGCCGGATCAGCCGCAGCAGCGCCTGCGAACCCAGCTCGGACCGGCGGGCGATCACGTCGTAGGTCAGCTCCGGCACCGCGGGCGGGATGTGCGTGCACAGCACGTCGAGATCGGCCAGCCCGGCCACTGCCTCGTCGAATTCCTCACGCGCCCGCAGATAGGGCCGCCAGGCCGCGCCCTTGCGCAGACGGGGGACGACGCCTTCGGGCAGTACGGCGCCACCGACGAAACCGAAGCGCAGCCCGCCGATGACGGCCGCTTCACCGTCGAGCACCTGTACCCCGGATCCGGTGAACTCCGGCCACAACGCGGGCGCGTCGACGTTTCCGGGCGTGGCGTAGGTCGGCGCGGTCATCGCGGCGAACAACGCCGCGTACTGCTCGCGGATCGCCTCGTCCACCGCTGCGGCCGGGTCAGCCAGCGTGGCCCAGAGCGTGCGCGAGTAGGCCACGGTGTCCTCACGGGTGCCTTCGCGGCGCAGCCGGGCGAACTCGCCCACCTTGTCCGCGCCGAACAGCACGCCCATGATGCCCTTGTCGTGGTCGTGGTAATTCACGAAGTCCAGCAGGTCGCCGAGTACCACCAGGGCGTCCGCCCCGTCCCCCGCCCGCTTCAGCGCGTCGGCGTTGCCGTGCACGTCCGAAACGACGTGAACCCGCACAAGACCTCCCTAGTCACCGGTGCCCGGCTCCCCGGTCCGGGGCGGCACGCCCGGCTCGCGCCCGTCCTCGAGAATCTCCTTCAGCTCCAGTGCCACGTCCTTCGCCGCGCGTGCCCGCCGGTCGATCTCGCGGCGCAGCTCGCGTGGGCGCAACGCACGCGGGGCACCGCCGGGACCGGCGGGCGTCGCGCGCAGGAAGTAGTGCAGCACGGTGCCGTCGAGCACGGATTCCAGCCAGATCTCCATGGTACCGATCAACGCCCCCGTGACCGTCCAGCGCAGGCCCTTGTCCCCGCGGTCGGTGTAGACCTCGAGCACCAGGTCCGGCCAGTACCGCCGCCAGCACGCGGGGTCGGCGAACGCGGCGGCGAGCGTGCCCGGCGGCACGGCGATGAACGTCTCGTCCACAAGATCGAGTACGGGCGGCGCGGGAGTCACCGCGTCACGATGTCACGGTCCCGCCGACCAGCCGTGCCGGCATGGTCTTAAGGTCTCCGGCACGCTAAGTTGACCGACGGGTAACCGCACGCGTCGAACACGGAGGTCCACGTGCGCGAATACAGCGCCCCCACCGGCAAGCCGGTGACCGGCGACGAGAACCTGGGCGACATCGTCTGGGCGAACGCCGAGCGGTTCTCCGACGTGGTGAGCTTCCGCAGGCAGGTCGAGGGCACCTGGCTGGACGTGACCGCGAAGGACTTCTCCGACCAGGTCGCCGCGGTGGCCAAGGGACTGATCGCGGCCGGGATCGGGCCCGGCGACCGGGTCGGCCTGATGGCCAAGACCCGCTACGAGTGGACGCTGATCGACTTCGCCATCTGGGCGGCGGGCGCGGTCACCGTGCCGGTCTACGAGACCTCCTCGGCCGAGCAGGTGCACTGGATCCTGTCCGATTCCGGGGCGAAGGCCGTGGTGGTCGAGACCGCCGAGCACCGGGATTCGGTGGAGCAGGTGCGCGGTCGGCTCGACGGGCTGGCGCAGACCTGGGTGATCGAAGGCGACGCCCCCGCGGTCGACGAGCTGACCGGGCTCGGCACCGAGGTCTCCGACGAGGATCTGCGCACCCGCCGCCGGAGCGTGACCGCGGACGACCTGGCCACCATCGTCTACACCTCGGGCACCACCGGGCGCCCCAAGGGCGCGGTGCTCACCCACCGCAACCTGCTGGCCGAGATCCACGCCGAGATGGAGGCCTTCCCCGAACTGCTGGGGCACGGCAACTCGTTGCTGTGCTTCCTCCCGCTGGCGCACATCCTCGCCCGCGCGATCTCGGTGTCCGCGCTGACCGCGCGAGTCACCCTCGGGCACACGCCGGACATCAAGAACCTCGTGGCGGACCTGGGCACGTTCCGCCCGACGTTCGTGGTCGCGGTGCCTCGCGTGTTCGAGAAGGTCTACAACACCGCGAAGCAGACGGCGCACAGCAGCGGCAAAGGCAAGATCTTCGACGCCGCCGAAGCGACCGCGGTCGCCTACAGCGAAGCGCAGGAGCGCGGCGGCGCCGGCCTCGGCCTACGTGCAAAGCACCTGGTGTTCGACAAGCTGGTGTACGGCAAGCTCCGCGCCGCTCTCGGCGGCCGATGCGTCGCAGCGATCTCCGGCGGCGCCCCGCTCGGCGCGCGGCTGGCGCACTTCTTCCGCGGCATCGGCGTGCCGGTGTTCGAGGGCTACGGCCTCACCGAGACGACCGCGGCAGCGAACGTGAACACCACCGGTGCGTTCCGCGTCGGCACCGTCGGGCGCCCGGTCTCGGGCACCTCGGTCCGCATCGCCGACGACGGCGAGATCCTGCTCAAGGGCGCCGTGGTCTTCGGCGAGTACTACAACAACCCGGCGGCCACCGCGGAAGCCCTCACCGACGGCTGGTTCCACACCGGTGACCTCGGCGCGCTCGACGAGGAGGGCTTCCTCCGGATCACCGGCCGCAAGAAGGAGATCATCGTGACCGCGGGCGGCAAGAACGTCGCCCCGTCCGGGCTCGAGGACAGCATCAAAGCCGCGCCGCTGATCAGCCAGGCGATGGTGGTCGGCGATCAGCGTCCGTTCATCGGCGCGCTGGTGACCGTGGACGAGGAGTACTTCCCGTCCTGGAAGAGCCGGCACGGCAAGCCCGCCGGGGCCACTGTCGCGGACCTGGCCCAGGACCCGGACCTGCGCGCCGAGATCCAGGCGGCGGTGGACGAGGCCAACAAGCACGTCTCGCACGCCGAGGCGATCAAGAAGTTCACCGTGCTGGCCAAGGACTTCACCGAGGCGGGCGGCGAGATCACGCCGAGCATGAAGCTGAAGCGGGGCGTGGTGAACAAGCACTACGCGGCCGACATCGAGGCGCTGTACCAGAAGTAGTCCCGGCGGTTGACCCGCGGCGGCCGGAGGAACTCCGGTCGCCGCGGCGCCGGGTCACTGCTGTGGCGGAGCCTGGAACTGCTGGTGTTGCTGCTGCTGCGGGGCCTGCGGCGCGCCGTCGGGCACCACGTACACCGCCGTGCCGTACGCGGCGATTTCACTGGCGCTCTGGGCGATTTCGTTGCAGTCGAAGCGCAACGCGAGCACCGCGTTGGCGCCCTGCTGCACGGCTTCCTGCGAAAGCCGGAAGAGAGCTTCGTTCCGGGAGTCCGCCAGCAACTTGGACAGGCCCTTCAGCTCACCGCCCGCCATCGACTTGAAGCCGGCGCCGATGTTGGAGAACAGGTTGCGGCTGCGCACGGTCAGGCCGAACACCTCGCCGAACACACGGACCACCCGGAAGCCGGGCAAATCGTTCATCGTGGACAGCATGACCGGGAACTGCTGATACGTCGGCTGCTGCGGTGCTGGTGGCGCGGGTTGAGTCATGCCGCGGATCGTAACCGCGCGCGGACGTGCTCACGGGGTGATTCGGCAATCCCAGTCGAGGTGATGTTCGTAAAGCCACCCACGGTCCTCGCCCACATCCTGCCCGGCGCTCGCCGCCACCAGTTTCTCCACCCGGGCGCGGCGGCGGCCCTCGTAGGCGGCGAACGCGGCCGCCGGGTCCGGCAGGTCCCGCAGGCAGATACCGAGCACCACCGCGTCTTCGAGGGCCATCGAAGCGCCCTGCCCGGCCGCCGGGGACGCGGCGTGCGCGGAATCCCCCGCCAGCACCATCGTCGAAGTCGACCACCGGCGGGTTTCCGGAAGATCGTAGGAATGCCCGCCGTACACCTCGTCCCCGGTCGCGGCGATGATCTCCGCGCACGGCAACGGATCCCCGGCGAACGCCGCACCGGCGAACTCGCGCCAGCCGGCCGGGGTGACCGCGGCGAGTTCCGCGCGCGGACGTTCGACGTCCGGGATCCGGGCGAACCAGAAGGTCGCCCCGTCGGGCGCGGTGGTGAAACCGAATGCCGCACGGGTGCCGCGAATCATCCGGTAAACCCCGGGCGCGGCGGGCAGACCTCGGGCACGGGTGTAGCCGTAGACAACGGTCAGCCCGGTGAACCGCGGGGATTCGGCGGCCGGGTCGATCAGCTTGCGGACCACCGAGTGCAGCCCGTCGGCGCCGATCAGGACGGCCCCGGATGCAGTGGCGCCGTCGGCGAAGGTCGCGGTCACCCCGTGCTCTCCGGAGACCGCTGAGACCAGCCGCCTGCCGTGTTCGAAGGCAATGCCCCGCCGCTGCGCCTCGGTTTGGAGCGCGCGATAGCAGGCGGCCCTGGTCAGCGTGCGTGGCCCGGCCAGGCCCCCGGTGTCGAACTGCCGGGTGCTTACCGTGGCGCCGTCCGGGCCGACCAGCTCGACACCGAGCGCGGCGAACGAGGATTCGACCACCGGACCGTCGGCGCCGATCGCCCGCAAGGCGTCCATCCCGTTGTGCATCACGGTGAGGAAGGCGCCGGCGTCCGCGCCTCCGGTAGGACGTGCCTCGAAGACCACCGGTTCGTGGCCGGCGCGCTGCAGCGCCATCGCCGTGACCGTGCCCGCGATACCGCCGCCCACGACGAGAACCCGCATCACACCCCCTCGAAAACGATCGTGCCGCCGCCACCGTAGCGGGTGGCGGCGGCACGGGTGAAGCCGTTCAGCCGCGCTCGGCGACCGCGAGCCGCAGGCAGACCGCGAGGGCACGCACAGCCTCCTCGACCTCCGCCGGCTCCGGGAACGACGGGGCGATCCGGATGGTCGAGTCGGCCGGGTCGTCGCCATGCGGGTGGGTGGCCCCGGCCGGGGTCAGCGCGACCCCCGCCTCCTTGGCCAGCCGCACGATCTCCTTCGCGGTGCCCTCGGGCACGGTCAGCGAGACGAAGTATCCGCCGGCCGGCTTGGTCCAGCTGGCCAGCCCGCTGCCGCCCAGCTCCTCGGTGAGGATCCGGTCCACCGCGGCGAACTTGGGCGCCAGGATCTCCGCGTGCTTGCGCATGTGCGCGCGCAGACCCTCGGTGTCTTCAAGGAAGAGCGCGTGGCGCAGGTGGTTGACCTTGTCCGGGCCGATGGTGCGCTTGCCGATCAGGCCGAGCCACCACGCGATGTTCGCCTCGGACGAGCCGAAGAAGCCGACACCGGCCCCGGCGAGGGTGATCTTCGAGGTGGAGCCGAACACGAACGCGCGGTCCGGGTTCCCGGCCTCCGCGCAGAGCGCGAGCAGGTCGGCCAGCTCGGGCTCGGCCTCGGTGAGGTGGTGCACCGCGTACGCGTTGTCCCAGAAGATCCGGAAGTCCGGCGCCGCGGTCGGCATCGCGGCCAGTCGGCGGACGGCCTCGTCGGAGAAGGTGACCCCGGTGGGGTTGGAGTACTTGGGCACGCACCAGATGCCCTTGATCCCGGCGTCCGCGGCGGCCAGCCGCTCGACCTCGGCCAGGTCCGGGCCGGTCTCGGTCATCGCGACCGGGATCAGCTCGATGCCGAACCGCGCGGCGAGGTTGAAGTGCCGGTCGTAGCCGGGCACCGGGCACAGCATCGCCACGCGCGGCTCGTCCGCCCACCGGCGCTGCCCGCCGGGCAGGGTGGACAGCATCGCCTGGACGACCGCGTCGTGCATCAGCTCCAGGCTCGAGTTCCCGGCCGCGAGCAGCTGCTCCACCGGCACCTGCAGCGCGTCCGCGAAGATCCGGCGCAGCTCGGGCAGGCCCTTGAGCCCGCCGTAGTTGCGGGTGTCCGACCCGTCCTCGGCGCGGTACTCGCCGCGGGGCAGGCTGAGCAGCTCGGCGGAGAGGTCGAGCTGGCGGGGCGCGGGCTTGCCACGGGTGATGTCCAGGGAGAGGCCGCGGTCGACGAGCGCCGCGTAGGCACGGCGGGCGGAGTCGACGTCGACGGAAGCTGTGGTCATGCCTCCACGCTAAACCGCTCGGCAAAGCGGTTTCGGACAGGGTGGGCTAGCGTAGGCGGGTGCGGTACGTAGTGCATGCGGATCTGCGGCAGTTCTCCTTGCGGGACACCAGTGCCTGGCGACCCGGCGACGGCGGCTGGACCGACGAGGCGGTGACCTCGCACCGGATCGCGGTGGAACCCTCGGCACTGTCCGTGGCGACCGCGCGCTCCGATCTGGTCGAGGTCGAGATGTCCGCCCACCCCGGCCCGCCCCCGGTGCTGCCCGGCGCGGAGCACGTGGTGGAGGCCGACCTGGCCGTTCCCGGCGGCACCCTGACCCTGATCGGTCCGGCCGATTACCCGGACCGATCCCGCCCGCTGCCGCTGCCACCCGGCCGTTACCGGGTCCGGGTGTCCTATGTGGAGGGTGAACCGCCGGAGGGGTGGCACGAGCACGAGTTCGGCGCGCACCTGCGCTACGTGCTGGACCTGTGGCCGGCCGCGGAACCGGCCCCGGTGACGGTCCTGCGCGCCGGGGCACCGATCTGGGACGGCTGATGCCGGCCTGCGGCCGGGATGACCGATCCGGCCGTTCGAGGTACAGCCGGTCTTCCGCATCCCTGTCCATCCCGGCAGCGCGAGCGGCTCGCTTCGGCTGCGTGATCAGCTCACCCCGGCGACCGGCTCACCCCGGCGGTGCAACCGGCTCCCCGGCGGCGTGGTCCGCCAGCTCCGGCGACCGGCTACCCGGCGGTGCGACCGGCTACCCGGCGGCGTGATCGGCTCGCTCCGGCGACCGGCTACCCGGCGGTGCAACCGGCTCCCCGGCGGCGTGATCGGCTCGCTCCGGTGGCGCGACCGGCTCATTCCGGCGGCGTGATCGGCCGCAAGCGGCGCGGACCGGTGTCCGGGCGCGTCGGCGGCGGGCCGAGCACCATCCGGGCGTTGGCCACGAACGCGCCTTCCGGCGAAGCGAGGATCGGGTCCAGCGCGAGCGAGCGGACCTCCGGGTTGTCCTCCGCGAGCGCGGCCACCCGCAGCACCATGTCCTGCAACGCGGCCAGATCCGCCGGTTCGTCACCGCGATACCCGGTCAGCAGCGGCGACGTACGCGGCTCCCGGATCAGCGTCGCGGCGTCCACATCGGTCAGCGGCACCGCCCGGTAGGCCCGATCCCCCAGCAGCGTGCTGACCAGACCGGAAAGCCCGAACGACACGAGCGTGCCGAACGAAGGGTCGTCCTGCAGGCCGATCACGCAGGACAGGCCTTTCGGCGCCATCCGCTGGACGTACACGTCGTCATCGCCGGAAACCGCGCACAAGTTGCGGTAGGCGACCCGGACCGAGTCCTCGGAGGTGAGATCCAGCCGTACCCCGGCGAGGTCCGGCCGTCCGCGCAAACGCTCGTCGAATGCCTTGAGCGTGACCGGGTAGCCCAGTTCCGCGGCCGCCGCGGCCGCATCGTCCACACTGGACACCACGCGGAACGAGACCACGTCCACGCCGTAGCAGCCAAGCAGCCGCACCACGTCGTCGTCGGACAGCAGCGTCGCGGTGCCGTCCCCGGGCAGCAGCTCGCGCACGAGTTCCTGGGCCTGCTCGACATGCAACCCGGCCGGCCGCACCAGCGTGCCCTGCGGACGCCGGCGCCACGCCGCGTAGCGGACCACGCGGGCCAGCGCGTTCACCGCGCGTTCCGGGCTGGGATAGGACGGGATCGACCCGCGCACCGCGACGCCGTCCTCCGACAGCACTGCCAGCTCGTCCGGAATCCCTTCCGCGGCAAGGAAAGTGGAAACGATCGGTTTCGTCTGCTCCGGCTCCTGCACGACTTCTCTGAGTGCGCGCGCGTACGCCGTGCCGGGAATCGCCACCGGCGGCGCGAACACCACGATCAGCGCGTCGGTGTCGGTCGAGTCCAGTGCTTCACGGACCGCTGCGGCGAACTCGTCCGGCCCGGCCTGCGGCCCCACGTCGACCGGTTCGAAGGCCGGCCGGAGCCCTTCGGCTCGCGCCGTGTCCGCCGCCAGCAACCCGATCGCACTGGAATTGCCCACGATGCCGATCCGCGGCCCCGCGGGCAACGGCTGGTGCGCGAACACCAGCGCGGTGTCGAACAGCTGCGCCAGCGATTCGACCCGGACCACCCCGGCCTGTTCGAACAACGCCTGCACACTCGCCTCGTCGACCTCGGCCGAGGTCGCCGCCAGCTGCGGGCGCACCGCATGCCGCCCGGACTTCACCGCGACGATCGGCTTGGACCGCGCCAGCCTCCGCGCGAGCCGGGCGAATTTGCGCGGGTTGCCGAACGATTCCAGGTACAGCAGCACCAGGTCGGTCTCCGGATCGGTCTCCCAGAACTGCAGCAGATCGTTGCCGGACACGTCGGCGCGGTTGCCCGCGGAGACGAACGTGGACACCCCGAGCCCGCGTGCTCCCGCGTCGGCGAGGATCGCCGTGCCGAGCGCGCCGGACTGGCAGAAGAACCCCGTTCGCCCGCGTTTCGGCAGCCGGGGCGCGAGGGTGGCGTTGAGCCGGACGTCCGGGGCGGTGTTGAGCACCCCGAGCGCGTTCGGCCCGACCACCCGCATCCCATGCGCCCGCGCCTCCCCCACCAGCCGCAGCTCCGCGTGCAGCCCGAGCGGCCCGGACTCGGCGAACCCACCGGACACGATCACCAGCGTCTTGACCCCTTTGGCGAAGCACGCGTCGAGCACCGGTTCGACGGCTTCCGCCGGCACCGCGACCAGCGCGAGATCGACCGGATCCGGGATGTCGAGCACCGACGGATAAGCCCGCACCCCCCGCACCGACCGATGTTCGGGGTTGACCGGATAGACGGTCCCCGCGAAGTCCGCGACGAGCAGGTTCGCGAACGCCACGTGCCCGACCTTCGCCGGATCCGCCGACGCCCCTATCACCGCCACCGACGCCGGGTGCAACAGGTTGTGCACACTGCGCGCCTCGGCCGCCTGCTCCCGCGCCCGCGCCACCGCCAGCGATTCCTCCGTCGGGTCGATGTCGAATTCGAGGTGCAGCACCCCTTCCTCGATGGCCCGGCTGACCTGATAGCCGGCGTCCCGGAACACCCGCACCATCGCCGCGTTCTCACTCAGCACCTCGGCGACGAACCGCCGCACCCCGCACTCCGAAGCCGCCGCGGCCAGATGCTCCAGCAGAATCGACCCGAGCCCCCGCCCCTGATGCCCGTCGTCGACGAGGAACGCCACCTCCGCCGACGGCCCCCCATCCAGCCGCTCGTACCGCCCCACCGCGACCACGTCGTCCCCCAGCAACGCGACGAACGCGACCCGGTCGTGATGGTCCACAGTGGAGAAACGCTCGAGATCCCGGGCCGGAATCCGCGGGTAGGCGCCGAAATAGCGGAAGTACCGGCTCCGCTCGGACAACCGCCCGTGCAACGCCACCAGCCCCGCGGCATCGCTCGGCACGATGGGCCGCACATGCACCGTACCGCCATCGGAGAGGACGACGTCGGCTTCCCAGGCCCGGGGGTAGTCGAAGGGGTCGCGGCGGGTTTCGGGCGGCTCGTCCGGCCCGGGCGGCTCGTCCGGTCCTGGTGGCTCGTCCGGTCCGGGCAGCTCGGGCGGTCCGGGCGGCTCGGGCGGCTCGGGCGGCTCGGGCGGCTCGGGCGATCCCGTCGGGCCGGGCGGCTCGGCCCTTCCGCTCAGCCCAGTCGGTCCGGCCAGCCCGCTCGGCTCGCTCGACCCACTCCGCTCGGCCGCCCCCGTCGACTCGCCCAGCTCGGTCGACTCGCCCAGCTCGCCCGGCACGGTCGTCTCGGCCGCGGCGGCGTCGGACCGGCCCTCCCCCGGTGGGCCCGAGGTGGCGTCGGCGGGCGCCCGGTGGGCGGGGGTGCCGGGGTGGTCCGGTGGGTTGGCCGGGTCGTCGGGCATGGTCAGTCCCTCGGGTCATCCGGGTCCAGGCCGTGCAGTGGGAAGACGGCACGGCGGGTGTCGCGGATGGCGATGTCCACCGGTTCGTCGGCGGCGTCGCCCCAGTGTTTGAAGGCGGTGTCCTTTTCGTCCGTCATGGCGCGGGGAATTTTCGCGGCGGGGGCGGCCCGGCCGACCGTGGTGGTCCAGTTCGGGGGGAGCAGTGTCTCCGGGGGGACGTCCCGGTCGAGGACGGTGGCCAGCAGGTGCGTCCACGACCGCGGGACGACGCGGATCAGCTGGTAACCCCCACCTCCGACGGCCAGCCAGCGACCGTCCGCATGGCGTTCGGCGAGGTCGCGCAGGGTGCGGTAGATGGCGCGATGGCCGTCGACCGAAAGTGACAGGTCTGCGAGTGGGTCTTCCTCGTGCGAATCGACCCCGCACTGGGTGACGAGCAGCTGGGGACGGAACTGCTCCAGCAGCGAAGGCACCACCGCATGGAACGCGCGCAGCCATCCGGGGTCACGGGTTCCCGGCGGCAGCGGGATGTTCACCGCGGTGCCGTCGCGGCCGGTCTCCGAGGCGTAGCCGGTGCCGGGCCAGAGGGTGAACGGGTGCTGGTGCAGCGACATGGTCAGCACGCGGGGGTCGTCATAGAAGGCGGCCTGCACGCCGTCGCCGTGGTGCACGTCGGTGTCGACGTAGGCGATGCGGTCGAAACCGTGGTCGAGCAGCCAGGAAATGGCGATCGCGCAGTCGTTGTAGATGCAGAACCCGGCGGCGTGGTCGCGCATCGCGTGATGCAGCCCGCCCGCGATGTTCACCGCGCGCCGCGCCTCGCCGTCGGCGATCTTCCGAGCAGCCAGCAAAGTCGAGCCGACGACCAGCGCGGACGCGTCGTGCATTCCGCTGAACACCGGGTTGTCCGTGGTGCCCAGCCCGTGCCCGACGTCCCAGCCGACCTCCGGCGCCTCCCGCACCGCGGCAAGATATTCGGGAATGTGCACCCGCAACAGTTCCTCATCCCCGGCCGCGGAAGGCACGAGCAGGTCCACCCCGTCCAGGACGCCCAGCTCGGTGGCCAGCCGGATGGTCAGCTCCAGCCGCACGGGGTTGAACGGATGGTCCCCGCCGAGGTCGTACCCCAGCAGCGCGGCATCCCAGACAACGGCACGCGAGGACATGCCCCGCACTGTACTGGCCGTTCGCCGCCCCGGCCCGGTGCCGACGGCCGGATACGCCCGGCCGGGACGGCTCCGGCAGCGCGTCCGGCCCGGACCCCGGACTCGTCGCCGAGGGTCGTCTCGACCCCGGCCGCCGCGTCGAGGCACGCGACCGGGTTGAGACTCCGAGCCCGCTGGTGCGCCGCCCGCGGTGATTCGCCGTCAAACCCGCGGCGGCGGGGTTGGCCTTGCGCGGTGATGCGGCGCGCAAGGCTGTCCCAGCAGTAGCGAACCGGCGCACGGCGGGGCGGTCAGGACGTATCGCCGCGCAGCTGTCAGCACAGATGGCAACGCGCACGGCCGATCACCGCCACAATGCCCGGCGCAGCAACGGTTTCAGCCGCGATCGGGCCCGGTCGCGGCGGGACGCTCCGAATCGCGTGACCAGTGCGACCACGAACCCGCGTACAGCGCGGCAGGCGCGGCATGCCCGGCAACCTCCAGCGCGAGCACGACCGCGGACGCCGTGACACCCGAACCGCAGTAGGCGCCGACCGGGGTGCCCGCGCTCAGGCCGAGCGCCGCGAACCGCTCGGCGAGTTCGCCCGGCGAGCGCCACCGCCCGTCCGCGCCGGTGTGCTCGGACGTCGGCGCGCTGACCGCACCCGGGATGTGTCCGGCCCGCGGGTCGATCGGCTCGGTCTCACCGGTGTACCGGACATGCGCCCGCGCATCGAACAGCACGCCTTCGCGGGCCAGCGCGGCCGCGGCGTCGGCCGTCAGCACGGGCATGGCCCCCGGCCGGACCTCGATGTCGCCCGGCTCCGGGAACGGCACCTCGGTGGTCACCGGATGCCCTTCCGCCTGCCACGCCGCGTATCCACCGTCGAGCACGGCCACCTCGCGGTGCCCGGCCCAGCGCAGCAACCACCACGCCCGGGCCGCGACGGACCCGTCCGCGTCGTCGTACACGACCACCGGCTGCCCCGTGCGCACCCCGGCTTTTCGCAGCTCCCGCTGCAGATCGACGGCCTCGGGCAGGGGATGCCGCCCGCCTTCGCCAGGTGGCGCGGCGAGCACCGTGTCCAGGTCCGTGAACACCGCGCCGGGCACGTGTCCTTCGCGGTAGGACTCGGCGCCGGGCGGTCCGCCCAGCCTCCAGCGGACGTCGAGGACGACGGGACGCCCGGCGGCGGGGAAGGCCGCGAGCCCCGCGGGCGAGATCAACGCATGCATGGCCTCCATCCTGCAGGTCCGGCGCGGGTTCACGCACCGCGGCCGGACTTTTCCGCACGGCCGGGTTGTTACCCCCACGCGTGCCATCGCACCCGGAGCCAGCGACTACGATGAGCTACGCGGACGAAGGGGACAGGCGTGAACGATCTCATCGACACCACCGAGATGTACTTGCGTACGATCTACGAACTCGAGGAAGAAGGTGTCGTCCCGCTGCGGGCCCGGATCGCGGAACGGCTGCAGCAGAGCGGCCCGACGGTGAGCCAGACCGTGGCCAGGATGGAACGCGACGGCCTGGTCGTCGTCGCGGACGACCGGCACCTGCAGCTCACCGACCACGGTCGCGAGCTGGCCATCGCCGTGATGCGCAAGCACCGCCTCGCCGAGCGCCTCCTGGTCGACGTGATCGGCCTGGAGTGGGAGCACGTGCACAACGAGGCCTGCCGCTGGGAACACGTGATGAGCGAGGCCGTGGAGCGCAAGCTGGTCAAGCTCCTCGACCACCCGACCACCTCGCCCTACGGCAACCCCATCCCGGGCCTGGACAAGCTCGGCGACGGCGAACCGGCCCCGCCGGCGGAGTCCGATCTGGTCCGGCTCGACGAGCTGGCCCGCACCGGCGGCGGCGAGGCGGAGATCCGCCGCATCGCCGAGCACGTCCAGCTCGACGAATCGCTGCTCACCGAACTCAAGTCGGTCGGCATCGTGCCCGGCGGGCTGGTCAAGGTGGGCAAGGTGAGCGGGGGCAGCGTGACCATCCAGGTCACCGGTACCGACAGTTCCGCGCAGGTCTCGGCCTCCGCGCTGCATGCCGTGCTGGCGCTCGCCAGGTGAGCCCCGCGACCGACGCGGCCGCAGCGTTCCACCGCGTCCACGGGCGGTCCCCGGCCGGGGTCTGGTCCGCGCCGGGGCGGGTGAACCTGATCGGCGAGCACACCGACTACAACGACGGGTTCGTGCTGCCGTTCGCTCTTCCTCACCGGCTCGCCGCGGCCGCTTCCCCGCGCGATGAAGGCAAGCTCGGCGTCGCCACCCTCGGCGACGACGACCAGCTCCAGCACTCGGGCCTGCTCGACATCGCCACGCTCGCGCCCGGCTCGGTCGTAGGCTGGGCCGCCTACCCCGCGGGAGTCGCCTGGGTGCTGCGCGATGAGGGCTACGCCGGCGGCGCCGACGTGGTCATCGCCGGTGACGTGCCGTCCGGCGCGGGCCTGTCCTCCTCGCACGCGCTCGAATGCGCGGTCTCGCTGGCCCTGCTCGGGGTGGCCGGGGTCGACCTCGACGGCAATGCGCCGGACACCCCGAGCCGCCCGCAGATCGCCCGGTGGGTGCAGCGCTCGGAGAACGACTTCGTCGGCGCCCCCACCGGCCTGCTCGACCAGACCGCTTCGCTGTGCTGCCAGGACTCCTGCGTGCTCTTCCTCGACGTCCGCTCGGGCGAGCAGGAGCAGGTACCGTTCCCACTGGCCGAGGCCGGGGTCCGCGTGCTGATCATGGACACCCGGACCAAGCATTCGCACGCCGGGGGCGGGTACGGCGAACGCCGCCGCGGCACCGAGCGCGCCGCCGAACTGCTCGGGGTCAAGGCGCTGCGCGACATCACCATGGCGGGGCTGGGCGAAGCCCTCGCCCGGCTGCCGGAAGACCTCGCCCCGCTGGTCCGGCACGTGGTCACCGAGAACCAGCGCGTGCTCGACGTGGTTTCCTTGCTGCGCGGGGGGAAGCTGGCCGAAATCGGGCCGTACCTCGACGCCTCGCACGTGAGCATGCGCGACGACTACCGCATCTCCACGCCCGAACTCGACCTCGCGGTCGACTCCGCCCGGTCGGCCGGCGCCCTCGGCGCGCGGATGACCGGCGGCGGGTTCGGTGGTTCGGCGATCGCCCTGGTCCGGGAAGGCGATCTCGCCGCGGTGCGCACCGCGGTCGAGGCCGCCTACGACCGGGCGAACCTGCGCCGTCCCCGGATGTTCACCGCGGTGCCGTCCCGGGGCGCCGGCCGCGACCAGGTCTGACCACACCGGACAGTCACCTCGGCCCCGCCATCGGAGGCCACGGTGGTGGGGCCGAGGGGTTTGCCGGAACAACCCCCGGAAGAAGCGGCGCGCCCGGTGCGGGGAACACTGTGCGGCACGGTCATCGCTCCTCATCAGAAAGGCCCAGACGTGTCGGACCAGCAGAGCCCCCTGAAACTGATCGTGACGGGCGGCGCGGGGTACGTGGGCAGCGTGTGCGCGGCCCGGCTGATCGAGGCCGGGCACGAGGTCACCGTCGTGGACGACCTCTCCACCGGGCACGCCGACGCCGTGCACCCGCACGCTCGCTTCGTCCAGGGTGACGCCGCCGAGGTGGCCACGGACATCCTCGGCGAAGGGTTCGACGGGGTGCTGCACTTCGCGGCCAAATCGCTGGTGGGCGAGTCGATGACCGATCCGGCGAAGTACTGGGAAGGCAACGTCGTCACCTCGCTGCGGCTGGTGGAGGCCATGCAGGCCAACGGCACGCCGCGGCTGGTGTTCTCCTCGACGGCCGCGACGTACGGCGAGCCCGAGGCGTCGCCGATCCAGGAAACGGCGCCGACCCGGCCGACCAACACCTACGGTGCGTCGAAGCTCGCCATCGATCACGCCATCACCAGCTTTGCTCGCGCCCACGGCCTGGCCGCGGTGAGCCTGCGCTACTTCAACGTGGCCGGCGCGTACGGCTCGTTCGGCGAGCGGCACACCACCGAAACCCATCTGATCCCCCTCGTCCTCCAGGTCGCCTCCGGCGACCGCGAACACATCTCCCTTTACGGGGACGACTACCCGACCTCGGACCGGACGGCGGTCCGCGACTACATCCACGTGGTCGACCTCGCCGACGCACACCTGCTGGCCCTGCGGCACGCCACCGCCGGTGCGCACCGCATCTACAACCTGGGCAGTGGCACCGGGTTCTCCGTGCTGGAGGTCGTGGAGTCCTGCCGCCGGGTGACCGGGCACGCGATCCCCGCCGTGGTCGCTCCCCGCCGGGCGGGTGACCCGGCGGTCCTCGTCGCGTCGAGCGCGAAGGCCGGGGAGGAACTCGGCTGGACCCCGAAGCGGACCGACCTGGACGGCATCGTGGCCGACGCGTGGGAGTTCACTCAGGCCCGCCAGCGCTCCTGACCCGTCGGGTACGCGATCGTTCACGACTCCCCCGCCAAGCCCAGATCGACACCCGTGGCGAGGGAGGCGAGCCCGCCCAGCCGTTCCGGAGCGATACCGGTGTTCCAGGACGCGTGCAGAAGCCGCGCCAGCAGGCTGCTGGGATCGGCTTCGAGCGCGGTGGCCACGGCCATCCCCGCCAGCGCTCCCTCACCACGAAGCAATGTGGCGTACGTAAGCAGGCAGGCTGCTTCGGCCTGATGGGGTGCGGGCAGTTCCTGTACCAGAGAGAGCCACACCTGCTCGGCTTCGCGGGCGAGCGGGCTTCCGACCGGGAGGGCCGTGGCGAGGCAGGCATCACGGATCGGCTTCAGGCTGAGCGCGTGCGCCAGCCGGACGGCCTGTCTGTCGCTGGGCGGCCCAAGTCTGGCGCGGTGGCGGAAGAATGCCGACCGGACCTCGGCTGCCGCGAGGTCGAGCAGGACGCGGTGCGGCATCTGCCGGCCCGCGTGTTCCGGCGGCGCAGTGGTGATTTCCGGATCACACAAGGGCGCGGGTGATCGCGCGAGGAGTGCGGCACGGCGAACGAGCGCCCGGGGCGAACGTGGACGGAGCAGGGCCGCGACCTCTTCCCGGTCGCGGTAGACGACGAATCCTGCCCGCGTGGTGGCTGCTGCGACGACGGTGCCTTGCGGATCGGGCAGCACTCCGCCGCAATCGGGGTCCTGGTAGCACGCCCAAGGCGCGCCCGCCGCGGTTCTTGCCGTCCACAGTGGATGGAACAGCCGGAGACCGTGGTCATCAAGGGCGCGCGCGAGCTCGGTGACGAAATCCGCGTGCGGTGGCCCGTCGTCGTCCGGGGTGCCGCCGATGACGACGGCGGTGACCCCGGCGTGCTCTTCGCCGAGGAATCGGGAGACGAGGGAATCTGCTTGCTCGGCAAGGAGTTCTCGCGGTGGGAGGTCGGCGCGCAGGATCAGCCCGACCGAGGTGCCGGGTATCCGGTGCCCGAGCAGGACGACGGAATCGGCCGGATGAAAGCCGAGCAGGTACGGGAGCGCCGCGATGATCTGGTCCGGAGCGCGGAGGGTGATCCGGTCGGTGCCGGGTGGGGTCGAGGTGGTCACGCTCTCCACTGTGCGCCGGGGATCGGGGTTTCGGGGCGGTGGCGGGAAATCTGTGGACAGGGTGGGTGGTTGTGGACAGCTGCGGGGGTGGGCCGGGATTCGGGCCGGAATTGTCGGTGGCGTGTGCATGGGGTGGCGTGGTTGCCGTTCGGGGAGGTGGGGCCGGGTGGGATCGTGGTTGTCGGTGAGACGGAAGGCGCGGCGGTGGAGAGGGTGGGCTTCTGCCGGATGGCGAGGTTCCGGTGGTGATAGTTGTTCGGGCACAAGGGTTTTCGCCGGGAACGGGTGATGACGAGTCAAACACCGTCAAATCGGAACGGAGGAGCGGCGGGGCGGACGACCCAGAACATGGCGAAGCGGGGCGACTCGGAACACGGCGAGGGGACCCAGATCACGGCGGGGGAACCCGAAAACGGCGGGGACAACCCAGAAACGCTGGGGCGGGGCAACCTCGAAACGGCGGGGCGGGACAAAGAGGACACCCAGCATGTCCCGAAGCCTTGCCACAGCAAACCGGCACCACCCACTCGACCGCGCCCCGAAAGCCGACACCGTTCACCGCCCGGAACCGGCGTGATGGAAGGCGCCGCCGGCAAGCCGGAAAGCCGACGCCGTTCGCCCCGGAACCGACGTGCTGAAAGGCACCCCGGCAAGCCCCCATCGCCCGGAACCGGCGTGCCAGAAGGTGCCCCGGCCAGACGGAAAGCCGCACCCTGCCCGGCAAGGCCGGAGAGCCAGTACATTTCCCCTACAAGCAGGAAGGTGGAACGGATGAACGCGCTGCGACGGCTCGAAGGCATCGACTGGGTGCGCTGGGGTCTGGTCGCCATGCCTTCGCTGTTCGCCATCCCGACGGCGCCGAAGTGGACGTGGCCGGTGATCGCGGTGGTGGCGGTGCTCTCCCTGCCGGTGCTGTTGTTCGATCAGGTGTCCCGGCCGCCCTGGCTGCTGCCGGCGGCGCTGATCCTGCTGATCGCCGCGACAGGGAGTCTATGGGTACTCCACCCGAACGGGTTCACTTCGGTGTCGATGTTCGCGGCCACGTTCTCCACGTTGCGCTCGTTCGGCCGGATCACCTCCGCGCTGGCGCTGCTCGCCGCGGCGGCCACGATCATGGTGTGGTCGATCAGGGAACAGCTCACGTGGGTGAACGCGGTCGCGCTCCTCAGCGTGCTGATCGTGATGATCCTGCTGGCGGCCAACCGCCGTAGCCGGGTCGAGCGGCTCGAACAGACTCAGCTCGCGCTTGCCCGCGCGCGGACCGCGTCGGAGGAGCACGCCCGCGCCGCGGCGCTGGCCGAACGCGCGCGCATCGCCCGCGAGCTGCACGACGTGCTGGCGCATTCGCTCGCCGGGCTCGCGCTGAACCTGCAGGGCGCACGCCTCATGCTGGTCCGGGACGGGGCGAGCGGCGAAGCGCTCGCGCAGATCGAGCGAGCGCAGAAGCTCGCGTCGGACGGTCTCTCCGAAGCTCGAACGGCGGTCGCGGCGCTTCGGGAGGATGTTGTTCCCCTGGAACGCACGCTGTCCGATTTGCTCGCCGCGTATCGGCTCGACAGTGGCGCGCGGGCCGACTTGGTCATCGAGGGTGAGCAACGCGAGCTGGACGCCTCTGTGGTGACAATGGTGGTACGCGCGGTTCAGGAAGCGCTCTCCAACACGCGTAAGCACGCCGCGGGTGCGGCTGTGGACGTGAAACTGCTCTTCGGCGCCGAAGAGATCACGGTGACCATCGCCGACCGGCAAGGCAGGCGTCCGCCGAAAGCACCGGCAGAAGGATACGGTTTGCGCGGCATGGGCGAGCGAGTCGCGCTGCTGGACGGGACGCTCGAAAGCGGGCCAGGGGAGGACGGATGGCTGATTCACCTGACGGTGCCGGCGTGACACTGCGCGTGGTGCTGGCCGACGATCAGGCCGTGGTGCGGGAAGGGCTGGTCACTCTGCTCGGGCTGTTGCCCGAGGTGGAGGTCGTCGGCGCGGCGGCCGACGGGGTCCAGGCGCTGAAACTGGTGGCCGTGCACCGGCCGGACGTGCTGCTGGTCGACCTGCGGATGCCCAACCGGGACGGCGTGGAGACCACCGAACTGGTCCGCGCGCAGTACCCGGACACCGAGGTCGTCGTGCTCACGACCTACACCGACGACGAGTCGTTGCTCGGCGCACTCAAGGCGGGCGCGCGCGGGTTTCTCACGAAGGACGCCGACGCCGAAGCGATCGCTCGCGCGCTTCGCTCGGCCGCTGCCGGACAGTCGACTGTGGACAGCCAGCTGCAGGCACGGCTGGTGGCCGCTGCGACAAGCCGCGCACCCGTACGCAAGCAGGAACTCGAAGGGCTGACTGCGCGCGAGGTGGAGGTGCTGCGGTTGATCGCGGCCGGGCTGTCGAACACGGAGATCGCGCGCACTCTGGTGGTCAGCGAAGCAACGGTGAAGACCCACGTGAACCACCTGTTCGCGAAGGCCGGGCTACGCGACCGTGCGCAGGCTGTCGCATTCGCGTATCGGGCTGGGATCGCCGACTAGAAGGCCTCCCCCAGCGCCGTCTTTCCGCCTACCACGGGCAGCGTCACGCTGGCCCCGGTGAGGTCGAGCGACAACCCGGCGCCCGGACGTGGGCGAAGCGTGTAGTCATGGTCGCTGGAAGCCAGCACGAACTCCAGCCGGTGCCCGGTAGCCAGTACGTAGTCCTTCGGCATCAGGTCGACCCGGATGGGATACCGCCGGCCCGGAGTGATCGGTGTGGTGACCGCGGCGCTTTCGCGGTTCTGCGGGTCGGTCCAGCCGCGGCTGATGACGCGCGGCTTACCGTCGGGAGCACGGTCCAGCAGGACTGCGGTGACGTTCGCGGCCGGGCGATCGAAAGAGAGCCGAAGGTCGCTACGCGCGGTTCCGGACAGCCGCAGCGGACGCTTCGCCGCAGGCGAGGCGTAGCGCAAACGGTTGCCGGAGGACGGGGCGTCGGCGAGCTGTTCGATCGTCTTGCTCGCGTCGTCCGCGAGTGACTCGACAGCCGGCCTGCCCGGGACTGGTTGTCCGGTGAGAGTGCCAACCGCGCGACCGCCGGGCCAAGGATGCAGCGAAACGTCCGCAGCTGTCGGAGCGGGCCAGTCCGCCTCGTCGGTCCACGACTTGTCTTCGCGCTGGATCGTCGCCTTCGGCTCACGTTCGATGCTGTTGTCCACGCCGTACAGGTAATGCGACATCCACTTGTTCAGCGTTGCGAGCCACACGTCGCGGCGGACCATGATCGGGTCGGTGTGTCCCCCCTGATGCAGCCAGATCTTGTGCTCGACGCCGTGCGCCTTCAGCGTTTCATACCATTTCGCGACCTGGTCGCTCTTCACGTTCCAGTCGTTGAGCCCGTGCACTGCGAGCACCGAAGCGTGCACATTGCCGACGTCGTTGCGATAGTTCCGTACGTCCCAGAATCGGCTGTAGTCACCGGTCACGCGATCCTGCGCAGCTGTCAGCTGGTCGATCACCGGACGGCAGATGTTCCGATCTGCGCGCGTGTACACGTACTTCGCGAGCACGTCGGCGTCTTCGCCTTGGTAACCGCCGGCAGCGACTACCGCGCCGGCGTTGCGGTAGTACTCGTACCAGCTGGAGATGGCACCGATAGGCACAATCGTTTCGAGGCCTTCGACACCAGTGCTGGCGACAGCGTTCGGCAGCGTGCCGTTGTAGGACACGCCCATCATTCCGGTCTTTCCGGTGCTCCAGCCGGCAGTGACGGGCGCTCCCGCCGCGTCGCGCGCGGAGGCGCGGCCGTTCAGCCAGTCGACTACGGAGCGGGCGCCGATCGTCTCGTTCACGTCGCCCGTCGTCGGGCAGCCCGTGGACTGCCCGGTGCCGAGAGATTCGCCGTACACCATCGCGAACCCGCGCGCGATGAAGTAGCTCTCGTAGCCCGACTTGATCGGCCGCGCGGCATGCGGCCCGGGTACATAGAGCTCTTTGTCGACGTCGTGGTTCGCGGTGTCGTTGCCTCCGGCGAAGTACGGACTCGCCTCGTACACGACCGGAACCTTCATGCCCTGCTGAGTCGCCTTCGGCCGCACTACTTGGGCGTGTACGACATCAGGGCGGCCGTCGTGGTCACTGTCTACCGGTGCAGTCACCCACACGTCTTCGCGCACTACGTCGGCAGGGTTGAACACTGGTTGCGCCTGTCCGTCTTTGAAGACCGCCGAAGGTGGCGAAGCCGCTTCCGCGACGGTGGACGCGGCGAGCGCGACAACAGCGGTGAGAACGACAGCAACGCGAGCAGTGACCCTCACAGGACTCCCAAGCCGGACGACGCACATTAGGACCTGTTCGAGACTTCCGACAACGACGTACACCGTCAACCGACGAACGTCGGGTCAGCAGATCCGTACGGGGACCGATCGGCTCAAGCCTCCGCGGACTTCACCCGCGGCCGGAAGCCACAGTGGACAGTCTGGAAAGGACAGACATCCACTGCGGAGACCGAACCCGCGCGCGAGCTGATCGCAGCGCGCGATCAGCCGTGCGCGATGTAGGCCTCAAGCTGCTCCTGGCTGCGTTCGAGCTGCTCCATCCGGGTCTTCACCACGTCCCCGATGCTCACGATGCCGGCCAGCCTGCCCTCGGCCAGTACCGGCACGTGCCGGATCCGCCGCTCGGTCATCAGCACGCTGAGCCGGTCGATCGGGTCGTCCGGCGTACAGGTGGCGACGAGCTTGGTCATGATGTCGGCGACCGGGCCGTCGAGGACCGCCGGGCCGTGATCGTGCAGCCGGCGGACGACGTCGCGTTCGGAGACGATCCCGGCGAGACCGCCGTCCGGCGCGACCACCACCATCGCGCCGATGTTGTGCCGGGCCAGCCCGGCCAGCAGCTCGGTCACCGTGGTCCCGGGAGAGACGGTGGCGACGGTCGTGCCCTTGTGCTTGAGCAGCTCCGCGATTCGCATGGCGAATCCCTCTCCTCGGTGAGTTGGGTCACCTCACATTAGGGCGCGGAAGCCGCCGGCGAAAGTCCGGCAAACCGGACCGGCTCGTGCTATAGCGCCAGTTCAGCCACTCAGCCCAACCAGTCAGCCCAGCCGCTCGGCCAGCCCGTCGAGCGCGAGCCGGATACCTTCGGCGTAGTCGTCCTCGCCCAGCGCGTCCAGTTTCTCCCTGGCGGCGGCGAGATGGCGCCGAGCCGCCTCGAAATCACCCAGTTTGCGGTAGTCCTCACCGAGGTTCAGATGCAACGACGGGTAGAACCCGCGGACCGCGAGAGTCGCATGATGTTCCTGTACGCGGGCGTCGGTGAGGCTGTCCGCCGCAGACAGCGCCCGCAGGTCCCACTCCAGTTCTTCGGCCGGCTCGTCACAGACGTCCGCGAGATGGTGGGCGAGCGCGCACCGGTGCAGCGGATCGCCGTCCTCCCCGATACGCGCCCACAGCCCGAGGAGATCGGTCTTCGCCCCGGCTCGGTCCCCGGCGAGGTGCTTGCGGAGCCCCGCGTCGATCGCCACCATCACGTCGTCGGTCATCGATCTCCTTCGCCGAACAGCCGACCGTAGTGTCCCACCGTAGCCGGACCGGCCACACGTCCGTCCACTTCGGACGGAGTGCGCCGATGGGCGTCAGCTGACCTCGTCCACCGGCGCTGACCAGGTGTTGCACGCGGCTGGGCCGCTACCCGCGTAGCCCGCCTTCGCCCAGGCGATCTGATGTTCGCGGGTGCCGTGGTCACCGCTGTCGTCGGCTCGCCCGTAGTCCGCCACCGCGGCGTTCGCCGTCGCCCGGCTGATCGAACCGCGACCCGCGGCGGCCGCGAGGAACAGCGCGCCGAAGCAATTGGCCTGCAGCTCGATCCGACGGACCACGGCCTTGTCCGCCGGCGACTTCGGATGGTCCGCACTCATCTTTTCGCCGGCCGCGTCCAGGATGCCGCTCTCGCGCTGTACGTGGTGGCCATACTCGTGCGCGATGGTCGCCAGATGCCGCGCGCGATTCACCCCCGCGTCCGACAGCATCCACTCGGTGGGCGCGTAGATCGTCGTGTCGCCGCCGCAGTAGTACGCGACCGCTTCCTCCCGGGACGGCGCCGAGCCACACGCGCTCACCTTCGGCAGCGCGACCGAGACCCGGACCTCCCCCAATGGCTCGTCCACGCGCTCCAGCGCCGGCCGCCACGCTTGCGCCAGGCAGCCGGACAACGCGCGGTAATACTCCGACAGCCGCGGACCGGTGCGGCCAAGCTCCGGCAGATCGCACGAAACCGGGCTGAGCGCGACGTCTCCGGCGAGCAGCGGGTTGGTGTCCAGCTCACGAACCGGGCGCCGGGCGTCCTCCCGTGCGCGCGCCACCGGAGCACCGGACGCCGCCACCGGCTGACCGCGTACCTCGTGCGGAACGACGGCGACCAACCCGGCCGTCACCAGCACGACCACCAGCGCCAGCAGCACCCCGAGCACGCGCCGACGACGGCGTGGTGGCGGCGAAACGATCATGGATCCCCCTCGCCGTTCAGCATACGGAGAAGGTCCCGCCAGCCGAATCACGAAACGAAAACGCCGACCCACTTGGCCGGACGGCGCGCGGACGGCAAGACTGGGCAGCATGACTGTCGAAGATCCGTACCTGTGGCTGGAGGACGTGACCGGCGAAGCGGCACTCGAGTGGGTCCGCGCCCGGAACGCGGAAACACTGGACGTACTGACGGCGGGCGAGCGGTTCGGGCAGCTGCGGGACTCGATTCGCGAAGTGCTCGACGCGGGCGGCCGGATCCCGTACGTGGTGCGTCGGGGGCCGCACCTCTACAACTTCTGGCAGGACGCCGAGCACCCGCGCGGGTTGTGGCGGCGCACCACCCTGGAGCAGTACCGCACTGCCGAACCCGACTGGGAGCTGCTGCTCGACGTCGACGCGCTCGCCGAGGCCGAAGGCGAGAACTGGGTGTGGAAGGGCGCCGCGGTGCTTCGCCCCGGCCATCGGCTCGCGCTGGTACAGCTGTCGCGCGGCGGGGCGGACGCGACCGTAATCCGGGAGTTCGACGTCGACGCGCATGAGTTCGTCGAAGGCGGTTTCACGCTGTCCGAAGCAAAGAATCGGGTCGGCTGGATCGACGCCGACCGGCTGTACCTCGGCACCGACTTCGGTCCCGGCACACTGACCAGTTCGGGATACCCACGGCTGGTGAAGGAGTGGCGGCGCGGTACGCCGATCGAAGAAGCGATCCCGGTGTTCGAGGGCAAGCCGGACGACGTCGCGGTCGGCGCCTACCACGACCCGACCGAGGGCTTCGAGCGTGATTTCGTCTACCGCTCGCTGGACTTCTTCCGCACCGAGGTGTTCGAGCGGACCGCCTCCGGGCTCGTGAAGCTGGACCTGCCCGACGACGTCGACGTGTCCACGCACCGTGAATGGCTGCTCGTCCAGCCACGCACCCCATGGACCGTCGGCGGCGTCGACCATCCCGCCGGCGCGCTGCTCGCCATCCGGTACGACGCGTTCGTCGACGGCGATCGGGACTTCACCGCCCTGTTCACCCCGGACGCGCACACGTCGCTGGACTACCACGCCTGGACACGTCACCATCTGCTGCTCGGGACGCTACGCGACGTGAAGACCGAGCTGCGGGTGCTCACCCCGGGTGAGGACGGCTGGACCGAAGCGGCGCTGGCAGGCGCCCCGGAGTTCGGCAGCGCGCAGATCGTGGACACCGAGCCCGACCTCGACGACGAATACCTGGTCGACTCCTCCAGCTACCTCCAGCCCGCCACGCTCGCCCGTGGCGTCGTCGGCGGCGACGTCGAGGTGCTCAAGCAGGCGCCGTCGTTCTTCGACCCGGACGGGATCGAGGTGAACCAGTACTTCGCGACTTCGGAAGACGGCACGAAGATCCCGTACTTTGTCGTACGCCCCGAAGATGCCGGAGACGGGCCGACGCTGCTTTACGGGTACGGCGGCTTCGAGGTCTCGCTCACGCCGTCCTACAGCGGTTCGATCAGCCGGTCCTGGGTGAAGCGTGGGGGCACGTACGTCGTCGCGAACATCCGCGGTGGCGGCGAGTACGGCCCGGAGTGGCACGCGCAGGCTGTGAAAGCCAACCGGCACAAGGTCTACGAGGACTTCGCCGCCGTAGCGAGGGACCTGGTCGCGCGCGGCATCACCACCTCGGAACGGCTCGGCATCCAGGGCGGCAGCAACGGCGGGCTGCTGATGGGCGTCATGCTCACGAAGTACCCGGAGCTGTTCGGCGCGATCGTCTGTCAGGTCCCGCTGCTGGACATGAAGCGTTACCACCTGTTGCTGGCCGGTGCTTCGTGGATGGCCGAATGGGGTGACCCGGACGTGCCCTCGGATTGGGAGCACATCGCACAGTACTCGCCGTATCAGAACGTACGGGCGGACCGGGAGTACCCACCGATCCTGTTCGTCACCTCCACCCGTGACGACCGCGTACACCCGGGCCACGCGCGGAAGATGGCCGCCCGCATGCGCGAGCAGGGCCATCCCCGCGTCGAGTACTACGAGAACATCGAAGGCGGCCACGGCGCGGCGGCGGACAACGAACAGCTGGCCTTCCGCACGGCGCTGGCCTACGAGTTCCTCTGGTCGAAGCTGGCGCGCTAGGCCGGTCCCCGGGGCCGTGCCCGCAACCGCGGCCCCGGGACCGGCCGCAGGTCCTCCAGCACCTGCTCGAACAGTGCCCAGATCTGTGCGGTGAACGCGATCCGCGGCACGCCCAGCGCCCGCAACGCCCTGCCGTGTCCGAAAAGGACGATCGCGAGCGCACCGGTCGCACGACCCGGCGAATCCCCGGATTTCACGCCGGAGCAGTACACGACGGATTTCCTTGCGCTGCTTCAGGAAGTCTCCATCATTCGGCTCCGCCGCCGGGGTTCCTCGACGGCGCCGTGGCGCTGGACTTCCACAACATACCGGCGAAGGACGGGTCCTGGAACTACACCGAAACCGGCGCACTGGTCCGGCGGGCAAAGGACTACCAGCCCGCCGCGGACGCCGCTGGGTTGCAGCTGATCGAGAAGCTCGAGATGGCTGGCCTCGCGCACGCAGCCCGTCAAGCCGGTGCTCCGAACCGTGCTCGGCATCGCCGCGACGCATACGTTCACCTGGACCACCGCGGCGGACCGCAGCCATGCCAAGCGAAACTGGAGCGGTCGCCGCGGGCCACCCCGGGTAGCACCGGGGTGGCCCGCGGACGAGCCGATCAGCTGCAGCCGGACGTGGCGCCGCAGCCTTCGCAGGCGTAGCAGGAGCCGGCCGGGCGCATCTTCGTGCCGCAGGTCATGCACAGCGGTGCGTCGGCGGCCTTGCCGAGGTGCAGCTCCATCAGCTCGGCCGTGCTGTGGACCGAACCCGGCTCCGGGCGGGCTTCGCCGGGGGCCACGGACGGGGTGGAGTCGACGCTGGTGCGCAGCGCCTCCAGGTCCATGCTCCCGCCGTAGTTCTGCTCGACCTCGGCCGACCGCTCGTCGGCGGTGAAGATGCCCAGCTGCACCCGCTTCTCGTAGGGCAGGTAATCCAGCGCGAGACGGCGGAACAGGTAGTCCATCACGCTGGTGGCGATCCTGATGTCCGGATCGTCGGTCATTCCGGCCGGTTCGAAGCGCAGGTTGGAGAACTTCGAGACGTAGAACTCCAGCGGGATACCGTGCTGCAGGCCGACCGAGATGGACATCGAGAACGCGTCCATCACCCCGGCCAGCGTGGAGCCCTGCTTGCCGAGCTTGACGAAGATCTCGCCGAGACCGTCGTCCGGGTACGAGCCGGCGTGCAGGTAGCCCTCGGCGCCGCCGACGGTGAACGACACCGTCTGGCTCGGGCGTTTCTTCGGCAGGCGACGGCGCACCGGGCGGTATTCGACGACCTTCTCCGGCTCGGCCTCGGTGGTCTTCGCGGTGGACAGCGGCTGGCCGACCTTGCAGTTGTCGCGGTAGATCGCGAGGGCCTTGAGGCCGAGTTTCCAGCCTTGGAAGTAGATCACCTCGACGTCCTCGACGGTGGCCGCCTCCGGCATGTTCACCGTCTTGGAGATCGCGCCGGAAAGGAACGGCTGCACCGCGGCCATCATCCGCACGTGCCCCATCGGCGCGATGGACCGCTCGCCGACCGCGCAGTCGAACACCTCGTAGTGCTCGGGCCGCAGCCCCGGCGCGCCGACCACGTGACCGTGCTGCGCGACGTACTCGACGATCGCCTCGACCTGCTCGTCCTGGTAGCCGAGCGCCCGCAGCGCCCGCGGCACGGTCTGGTTCACGATCTGCATGGACCCGCCGCCGACCAGTTTCTTGAACTTCACCAGCGAGAAGTCCGGCTCGATGCCGGTGGTGTCGCAGTCCATCATGAAGCCGATGGTGCCGGTGGGCGCGAGCACCGAGGCCTGCGCGTTGCGCCAGCCGTGCCGGCCACCCAGCTCGATCCCGCGCTGCCACTCTTGCGAAGCGAGCGCGCGGACTGCCTTGTCGTTCTCGTGGTAGGTGCGGATCAGTTCGCTGGCCGCGGCGTGCTTGCGCATTACGCGCTGGTGCGCCTCGGCGTTGCGGGCGTAACCCTCGTAGGGACCGACCACCTCGGCCAGCTCGGCAGAACGGCGGTAGGAGACCCCGGTCATCAACGAGGTGATCGCCCCCGCGAGCGCCCGGCCACCTTCGGAGTCGTAGGCGTGGCCCAGCGCCATCAGCAGCGCACCCAGGTTGGCGTAGCCGATGCCCAGCTGACGGAACTTGCGGGTGGTCTCGGCGATCGGCTCGGTCGGGAAGTCCGCGAAGCAGATCGAGATGTCCATCGCGGTGATCACGAACTCGACCGCCTTCGCGAACAACGGGGCGTCGAAGGTGCCGTCCGCGGACACGAACTTCAGCAGGTTCAGCGAGGCCAGGTTGCAGCTGGAGTTGTCCAGGTGCATGTACTCGCTGCACGGGTTGGACGCGGTGATCCGGCCGGATTCCGGGCAGGTGTGCCAATCGTTGATCGTGCCGTCGTACTGCAGGCCGGGGTCGGCGCACTCCCAGGCCGCACGCGCCATGCTGCGGAACAGCTTCTTCGCGTCGGTGCGCTCGATGACCTCGCCGGTGAGCCGGGCGCGCAGGCCGAAGTCGGTGCCGTTCTCCACCGCCTGCATGAACTCGTCGGAGACGCGGACCGAGTTGTTCGCGTTCTGGTACTGCACCGAGGAGATGTCCGCGCCGGAGAGGTCCATGTCGAACCCGGCGTCGCGCAGGACCTTGATCTTCTCCTCCTCGCGCGCCTTGGTCGCGATGAACTCCTCGATGTCCGGGTGGTCCACGTCGAGCACGACCATCTTCGCCGCCCGCCGGGTGGCGCCGCCGGATTTGATGGTGCCCGCGGAGGCGTCCGCGCCGCGCATGAAGGAGACCGGGCCGGACGCGGTGCCACCGGAGGTCAGCAGCTCCTTGGCGGACCGGATGCGGGAGAGGTTGAGGCCTGCCCCGGAGCCGCCCTTGAAGATCAGCCCCTCCTCGCGGTACCAGTTCAGGATCGACTCCATGGTGTCGTCGACCGCGAGGATGAAGCAGGCGGAGACCTGTTGCTTCGACGGTGTGCCGACGTTGAACCAGACCGGCGAGTTGAAGCTGAAGACCTGGTGCAGCAGCATCCAGGTCAGTTCGTGCTCGAAGACCTCCAGGTCGGCCGGGCCGGCGAAGTAGTCGAACTCGGCGGCGGCCTTGACGTAGGTCCGCACCACGCGGTCAATGAGCTGCTTGAGGCTGCTCTCGCGCTCGGCGCTGCCTACCGCGCCGCGGAAGTACTTGCTGGTGACGATGTTCGTCGCGTTGACCGACCAGGACTCGGGGAACTCGACCCCGCGCTGCTCGAAGTTGACGCTGCCGTCGCGCCAGTTGGTCATCACGACGTCGCGCTTCTCCCAGGCGACCTCGTCGTACGGGTGCACACCCGCGGTCGTGAAGACGCGCTGCACCCGCAGCCCGCCCGCGGCCTTCTTCGCACTGCTCCGCCCGGCATCGGCGCCGGCTCCCACGGTTTCGGTCATGCGGTCCTGTCCCTTTGCTCCCCACGTACGGCTAATCGTCGGCCGTGCGCTCGCTTTCGCTGTCCTCCACGCTGTCCGCTATGGCCTTCCGCAGGTCGGCGATCTCCTTCTCGAAGTCCTCGACCGAGGAGAAGGAGCGGTAGACACTGGCGAACCGGAGGTAGGCGACCCCGTCCAGCTCCCGGAGCGGGCCGAGAATGGCGAGGCCGACCTCGTGGCTCGGGATCTCCGCCAGCCCGGCGGACCGGATCGACTCCTCCACCCGCTGCGCGAGCTTCTGCAGCGCGTCGTCGTCGACCGGCCGGCCCTGACACGCCCGGCGCACCCCGGTGACCACCTTGTCCCGGCTGAACTGCTCGGTGACCCCGGACCGCTTCACCACGGCCAGCACCATCGTCTCCGACGTGGTGAACCGCCGGCCGCACTGCGCGCACGACCGGCGCCGCCGGATCGCCTGACCCTCGTCCACCTCTCGGGAGTCGACCACCCGAGAGTCCGCATGCCGGCAGAACGGGCACCTCATCCGCCAGTCACCTTCCCTCCACAACGGCCGAATCCTGTTCCCCGGCCCGGTGCCGCCACGCTACGGCCCGGACCTCGATCCCTCCGCGCGACCCCGCGCCTGGTGATCGACATGTGGACAGCCGGTGGACGAACACTCGTCGACTGTGGACAACTGGGTTCAGTCTACCCCTACCTATGGACCACTCACGGCGGTGTAACTACTAGATATAGGGGTAGACCCTAGATCGGCACTCGAATGGACGCAAGCAGCACGAGTGGGTGAAAGCTGGGTCGGGGTCGGGGTCGGGGTCGGGGTCGGGGTCGGGGGTCGGGTGGCTGGGTCGGCGGCGGTGGCGGCGCGCCGTAGCGGTCACAGTGCTGCAGCGGTGAAGTTAGCGCCGCGGTGGCGGCGAGGCTGGCTGATCGCGGGTGCTGCAGAGGTCGGTGGCAGCGCGGCGGTAGCAGCGCGATCGTTGGCGGCGAGGCGCGGCGGTGACGGCGCGATGATTAGTGGCGGCGCGGCCGTCGTTGGCGGCGGCGCGGCGACGGCTGGTGTGCGCGTTGACGGCTGGCAGGTTTACGGCGCTGCCGTCGGAAAGACCTTCCGCTAAGCGGGTCCGCCGGCCGCGCGACCGTTGACAGGCTCGGTATTCCCGCGACACGATCATTTGCGGCGCAACCATTCTCGCTACACGTAGCGAAGTTCGGCCTGCTCAAAGCCGTGCGTCAGCGGCCGTGAGCATCAATGACCTTGCGCCGCCCGCGGTCTTGCACACGGCAGCCTTGCGCGGCGGGTCTTGCGCAGCAGCAGTCTTCGCGCTCCGGCGGCCTTGCGCCGCAGCGGCCTTGCGCAGCAGCGCCATGGTCCGCGACCACACTGACCGCGGCAGGTCACCGACCGGTCGGCCGGCCGCGCCGACACCCGGCTGCGGGCGGGTCGCCGGTCATGCACCCGACTGCGGCGAGACTGTCCGGCTCAGCGCCTCTCCCGGCGGATCCGTGCACGCCAACACCTCACAGGCAAGATCGCCCACCCGACGTCCATAGCCCGCAGTACCAGCCGCCTGCACGATCAACCAGAACCAACCATCACGGGCTGACCTATCGCCGAGCTGCCTCTCGGCGCAAAGTCCGCCTCAGCGCAGTTCTCGACATGCCTCGGTTGCGGCCTGCTCGTCCCGCACTGGATCGTCCCCGCACCGGACCTTCAGACCGTGAGTTGCCCTGATCTGCCTCCGGCCACGCAGTACTTGCGGCACCCAGGTCACATGGATTCCTCCTCTCCTCCTGGCTTCGCCCTTCGCCAGCCACACCTTGTGCAGCGTGCGGACACCCCGCTCACCGAAACATGCTGGGCTCCCTTCGGTCATAGGCCTCCGGCGTCTCCGGCAATCGGGACGGTGAGCGGGAATCCGGGTGTCAGGGCAGCGTCGTCCAGGTCGTTGAGCTGTTTGATGCGGGTGACCATGGCCGACTGGTCGGCGTGGGGGGCATAGCGGGCCGCCAGGGCACTGAGCGTGTCACCCGCGCGGACCGAGACGGAGGCGGTGCGTTCAGGCACCGGCCCACCGGTGACTCCGGCGCCAAAGATCCCCAGTGCGCTGACGAAGAGGCAGGCCGCGGCGGCGATCGCGATCAGCCATGGCCAGCGGACCGGCGCGTGCCGGGGCTGCGGGCACCCGGCCGGGCCACTACGGCGTCCGGCGACGACCCTCTCCCGGGTGGGCGGGCGCAACGGCTCGCCTCGCCGTTCCCGCGCGGTTCGCCCCGGAGCGGGCGAGGCCACCGCGGGGACGTGCCGGACACCGGTGCGGCGAACGGGAATCTCGGGGACGGCCGGGGCGTCGGATCGGATGGCACCGGGGACGCTGCCCCCTCGGGACACAGCCCCGCGGGTCGAAACCGTGCGGGCGGCGGTTTCGGCCCCTTCCCGTTCCACCCCGGGTGCGCCGGACGGGACCAGCCGCAGGGCAGGGCGTGGAACCCCGCCTCGACGGGCTGCGGGGGCACGCCGGGCGGGCGAACCGACCGGTTTCCACTCGAAAGATTCACTCTTTCGGGTGGCATTCGCGCCGGGCGAGGAGGCGTCGTGATCCTCGGATTCCGCAGCCGCCGACGCGGAGCCGGAGAGGATCCGCCACGAGCCGGAACCAGGGCATGACTGAGCATCGGGGTCGCTGACCTGCCCGGCAGGGGCGGGCCGGAGCGGGCGGACGAACCCACGATCGGCCAGGATCGACATGGCGGAACCTCCTCGTGACCTGCTGATCTGCTCGCCCCGGGGACTCGCTGCGACGAGTCCGCCCGGGTCGAACAGGCGTTCCATCGAACGTCCGTGCGAAGGTCTACCACCTCGCGCCGACAAAATCGAGAGGACACGGCGTGTCGATCGAACAGATGTTTGAAATCGTCGCTCGGAGTGACTAACGTCGACGATCAGGAGATCTGCCCGAGCAGATCACGCCGGCTCGCGGAGCGGGGCCGGCGCGTGCGGGAAAGCGCGGAACGCCTGCCGGCGGCCGCGGAGGAGCTGGAGGCGACGCAGCGTTGGAGAAGGACACGGTGAAGAACACCGCGGCGAAAGGGGCCGGCGGCGGTCCCGGCCGGAGCAGCAGGGGCAAGGCCGGCGCCCTGCCGGAGGTGTACGACGTGGACGAGACGCTGACCGTCCGCCAGCAGCAGGTGCTGGACGTGATCCGCACTTGGGTGAGCCGGTTCGGGTACCCGCCGAGCGTCCGCGAGATCGGTGAGGCGGTGGGGCTCACGTCCACCTCCTCGGTGTCGCACCAGCTGCGGGCCTTGCAGCGCAAGGGATACCTCCGCCGGGATGCGAATCGGCCACGGGCGGTCGGGGTGCTCGCGTCCACCGACGACAACCCGATGGGCATCGACATCGACCAGCAGCCGTCCGTGCCGAAGGCGGCGTACGTACCGCTGGTCGGCCGGATCGCGGCCGGCGGGCCGGTGCTCGCGGAGCAGTCCATTGAGGACGTCTTCCCGCTGCCCCGGGAGATCGTCGGCGAGGGCGAACTGTTCCTGCTGAGCGTCACCGGTGATTCGATGGTGGACGCCGCCATCACCGACGGCGACTGGGTCGTGGTCCGGCAACAGCCCGCGGCGGAAAACGGCGACATCGTGGCTGCCATGATCGAGGGCGAGGCCACGGTGAAGACCTTCAAGCGCAAGGACGATCACGTCTGGCTGATGCCGCACAACGAGGCCTACGAACCGATCCCGGGCGACGACGCGACGATCCTGGGCAAGGTCGTGGCCGTGCTGCGCAGGCTCTGACCCACGGCGGGGGGCGGCGAGCCGACAGACTCGGCGCCCTCGCGTCCGGCCAGGGTCGGCGTGCGCGGGGAATGCCGGGGTACCAAGCTCATCCGTTTTCGGCGTCCGGGTTCGGCAGGCGGACCGGGGTCGCGTCGGGCGCCGCATTTGTCGGAGGTCGCTTCGGATGTCCGGAAGCCTCGGTGTGGCGGCGAGGACTGCGCGGGGTCGATGATCGGTGCCGGGTGCGGCCTGCCGTGGATCCGGTTCGGTGCGGGAACAGGACCGCCCTGGAGGGGGTCGCCTGGGCGTGAGTGCCGCGGGGCGTTGGCCGACTGCCGGGGTGGCAAGGGCCATACCTGGGCGGTCGGAGCGGCGGGTATCGCCGGGCGGACGGCGGGTGGAGCCGGAGGGCCGTTGACGGAGGCTGCAGGCGCGAAGCCGGATGACCGTTGCCGGAAATTGGACGCCGTCGCGCGAGGCCTGAAATGCCTCCCGGCAACGGCGCCCCGGGGCGAAAGACCGGTGGAAGAGACCTCGGCAGTGAAGGCCGGTGCCGCCCGAACCGGCAGGGCACGCAGGGCGGAGCCTGCCACCGGCCAGCCACAAGGACCACAAGACCCGCCCACAAATCCAGGCCATGAATCCAGGCCAAGAACCCAGGTCGGCAGCCGCGTTCCCCAAGATCACGGCGAGAGGAACCGAAAGCCACAAAACCCAAGTCGCAGAAGCAAAACCGCGGCCCGAAGCCGCGAACCCGCCGTGCCGGCAGGCGAAGCGGTCAGCGGCGGCGGAGCCGGCTCAGGAGGAACCACCCCGCCAGGACCACCGCCACGGCGATCCCTGCGGCGGGCAGGATCGGGACACCGCCGTCGTCTTGGGCAGCGCCGGATTCGGCAGCACCGGATTCAGCACCAGCCGGAGCAGCAGCTGACGGCGAGCCGGACGGCTGCGGAGACACCAGCGCGGCGGCGTTACGGAGTGCGCGAACCGGTTGCCCGGTTCCCTCGCTGGCCGACAGCAGCGTGCCATCGGGGTCGAAAGCGATTGCCTCGCCTTGTTTCTCGTCCGGCAGGGGGATGCGCACGGGGTCGCGGCGCAGGGCGGCGGCCACATCGCCGTCGGGGGCCGGGTAGAGGTAGGCGTCGGTATAGGTGCGCAGGGCAACGACGGTGCCGTCCGCGCTGGTCGCGCCGCCGGTCACGAGGACTGAGCCGAACGCGCCGATCGGGCCGCCGGGAGTATCCGTGCTGTGCACCCGGAGCGTGCCGACCTGTTCCAGGGCAGTCGGGCCGGGAGTAGTCAGGGGGCCGGCCGGGCGGTAGACCTTCGCATCGCCCAGGACGTCCTTCGTCACCAAGTACGGGACGCCGGAACGGTCGAGCAGCAGCGCCTCGCCGTCGTGGGCGCCGTCGGGATACGTCAGGCGATGCAGGACTACCGGGCCACCGGACGGCTTCAGTTCCAGCAGTGCGACCGTGCTGCGTTGATGACGGTTGTCGCCGGTGTCGGAGAGCCAGAGTGTCCCGTCCGCGGCGCGAGCGAGGTCCTCGACGTCGAATGGGTCGGCCGGGTCCGTCCGCACCTGTCGCACCCGGCAGCTCCGGTCGAGGACGAAGACCTGCACCTGCGTACCGCCGTCGTTGATCGCGTACCAGTGCTCGCCGTCGGAGACCAGGCCGGACAGCTCGTCCAGGCGCGGATCGGTGACCCGGCAGACGGTCTCCGGCGCGGGCACCTGGGCCGCCGAAGCGGGCAACGCCCCGAACACCAGCAAGGCGAGCACCATCGGCAGCACGCGCACCCAGTCACCTCCGTAGTGCGCGGGCCGAGATGCCCGCGCACTACGGAAGACGTTCAGAGCGCCGAGGAGTTGGTCTCGAACTGACGCAGAGCCGCGGCCAGATCCGGGCGGACCCGCACCAGCAGCCGCGTGCCGTCGGCGACGTGCTCCTCCTCCAGCACCTCACCTTCCGCGTGCGCACGGGCGACGAGCTCGCCGCGCGCGTAGGGCACCAGCACGTCCACCTGCCGGTCCGGCCGGGGCAACCGCTCCGCGAGTACCTCGGCCAGCTCGGTCATCCCGGCACCGGTGCGGGCGGAGACCTGCACCGAGCCGGGCAGCGCGTGCCGCAGCCGGGCCAGGGTGACCTCGTCCGCGGAGTCCGCCTTGTTGATCACCAGCAGCTCCGGCGGCAGCGGTTCCTTACGGCTGCGGGTGATCTCGCCGAGCACCTCGCGCACCGCGTTGACCTGGTCCTCCGGCACCGGATCGGCGCCGTCGACCACGTGCAGCAGGAGGTCGGCGTCGGCAGCCTCCTCCAGCGTGGACCGGAACGCGTCCACCAGCTGATGCGGCAGGTGCCGCACGAACCCGACGGTGTCGGTGAGGGTGAACGCGCGCCCGTCCGCCGTGCGCGAACGCCGGGTGGTCGGGTCGAGGGTGGCGAACAGCGCGTCCTCCACCAGCACCCCGGCCCCGGTCAACGCGTTGAGCAGGCTCGACTTGCCGGCGTTGGTGTAGCCGACGATGGCCACGCTCGGCACCTCGTTGGCCAGCCGGCGGCCGCGCTTGGTCTCGCGGATGGTGTCCATCGCGGCGATCTCGCGGCGCAGCTTGGCCACGCGCTTGCCGATCCGCCGCCGGTCGGTCTCCAGCTTCGTCTCACCGGGACCGCGCAGGCCCACGCCGCCGTTCGCGCCGCCGGCGCGGCCACCGGCCTGCCTGGACAGCGCCGAACCCCAGCCCCGCAGCCGCGGGACCAGATACTGCAGCTGGGCCAGCTCGACCTGGGCCTTGCCCTCCCGGGAACGAGCGTGCTGGGCGAAGATGTCCAGGATCAGCGCGGTCCGGTCGATCACCTTGACCTTGACCTTGTCCTCCAGCTGACGCAGCTGGCCGGGTGAGAGCTCCCCGTCGCAGACCACCGTGTCGGCGCCGGTGGCCACCACCACCTCGCGCAGCTCCCGCACCTTGCCGGAGCCGATGTAGGTCGCCGGGTCCGGCTTGGTGCGCCGCTGGACGAGCCCTTCGAGCACCTCGGAACCGGCCGTCTCGGCCAGCCTGGCCAGCTCGGCCAGCGAGGCCTCGGACTGCGCCGCGGTGCCCTCGGTCCACACCCCGACGAGCACGACGCGCTCCAGCCTCAGCTGCCGGTACTCGACCTCGGTGACGTCTTCGAGTTCGGTGGACAGGCCCGCGATCCGGCGCAGGGAAGCGCGGTCTTCGAGCTCCATCTCGCCGACGGAGGGATCGTTGCCGGTGAAGTCGGTTTCGTTCGGATCGTTGTGGGTGAGTTCTGTCATCGTGCCTCCATGCTCCCACGATTCGGCGCGGGAGCCGAGCGGATTACCGGCTGGGATAGATCGAGAGGTACACGGCGGTGCGGGCGGCGGCCGGATCCGGCGGCAGGGACCGGAACTCGTCGAGCAGCTCCGTGATCCGCCGGGTGAACTCCGTGACCTCGGCCGGCGCGAGCTGCAGCACCAGCCTGCTCGCGTCGACCTCGGCCGGTTCGGCCTCGGCCAGCTCGGCCAGGAAGGCCTCCAGCATTGCCTCGCCGACGGCGGCCGCGGCGGCAGCCGAATGGTTCGACAGGTGCCAGGAGAGGCCGGTCGAGCGGTACGGGATCTCCTTCGCCCCGCGCGTGCCGCGCCGCGGCGGGAGCGGCACCAGGAAACCTGTGTCCACCAGCCGCCGCACATGGTGCAGCGTGGTCGCCGGATCGCGGCCGAGCCGCTGTGCCAGCTCCTGGTTGGTCATCGCCTCGAAGGACGTCAACCGGATGATGCGCAGGCGTATTCCGGAGGCGAGCGCGGCCGCCTCGGCTTCGGTGGAAGGTCGTTGTTTCCGCACCACGCCCGCAGCCTAGTTCGCCCGAGTGATTGACACTTTCCAATCACTCGATGACACTCGTTCAGGTGAGACGTGACTCGCTGCTGCGCCACCCCGGCTTCCGGCAGCTGTTCGCCGGCGACTCGGCGAGCCAGCTCGGCACCTTCGTCGGCATGACGGCGATCCCGCTGCTGGCCGCGGTGACACTCGCCGCCACGCCGTTCGAGATGGGCCTGCTGACCACGGCCGAGACGCTGGGGTTCCTGCTCATCGGCCTGCCCGCCGGGGTGTGGGTGGACCGGCTGCGCAAGCGGTCGCTGATGCTGGCCGCCGACCTGGTGCGCGCAGGCCTGCTGCTCAGCATCCCGATCGCGTGGTGGGCCGGGGTGCTGACCATGGCGCAGGTGCTGGTGATCGTGCTGCTCACGAGTTTCGCCACGGTCTTTTTCGACGTCTCCTACCAGGCCTACCTCCCCGCGCTCGTGGGCCGCGAACGGCTCTTGGAGGGCAACGCGAAGCTGCAGGGCGTGCAGTCCTGCGCGCAGATCGCCGGGCCGAGCGTGGCCGGGGTGCTCGTCCAGTTCCTCGGCGCAGCAAGCACGGTCGTGCTGACCGGGGCCGGTTATCTCGTCTCCGCGTTGTGCCTGTGGCGGATCCGTACGGCGGAACAGCGGCCCCCGCGGACCGGGCACGAACGGCTGGTGCCGCAGATGCTGGAAGGGCTGCGGTTCGTCGTGGCCGACCGTCCGCTGCGCGCGATCGTCGCGTGCACCGCGACCGCGAACATGTTCAGCGCGGCCGCCCAGGCGGTGGAAGTGCTGTTCCTGACCCGTACGGCCGGGCTTTCCCCGGCCGAGGTCGGGATGCTGCTGGCGGTGGCCGGCGTCGGCGGGATCGGCGCCGCGCTGTGCGCCGGGCCGATCGTGCGATGGTTCGGGCAGGCCCGGTCGATCTGGCTGCTCCCGCTGCTGACCTGGCCGGGCGGCCTGCTGGTACCACTGGCCGGACGGGGGTGGGGACTGGTGCTCGCCGGTTTCGGGCTGGCCCTCACCGGGTTCGGGGTGATCCTCTACAACATCGCGCAGGTTTCCTACCGCCAGGCGATCACCCCGGACCGGCTGCTCGGCCGGATGAACGCGAGCGTCCGGTTCGTGGTGTGGGGCGCGATGCCGCTGGGTGGTCTGCTGGGCGGCGCCCTCGGTGAAGGGCTCGGCCTGACCGGCGCGCTGTGGGTGGCGATGGCCGGGCAGATGGCCGGTGCGCTCTGGGTGGTCTGCTCGCCGTTGCGGCGCATGCGGGACCTTCCCGTCGCCGGAAAGGAAGCGCCGGAAACCGCTTTACCGACCGCCTAAGGTCGGTTCATGAACGCCACTCCCGAGGTCCCGCGCAAGGTCGGTGTCGACGGACTCGAAGCCAAGTGGGTACCGGTATGGGAGCACGACGGCGTCTACCGCTTCGGCGACGCGCAGAGCGAGGTCTACTCGATCGACACCCCGCCGCTGACCGCGAGCGGGTCGCTGCACATCGGGCATGTCTTCTCCTACACGCACACCGACGTTCTCGCCCGCTACCAGCGGATGCGCGGGCGTTCGGTGTTCTATCCGGTCGGCTGGGACGACAACGGCCTGCCCACCGAACGCCGGGTGCAGAACCATTTCGGCGTGCGTTGCGAACCGGCTCTGCCCTACGACCCGTCGTTCACCCCGCCGGAGAAGCCGGGCAAGGCCGTGGTTCCGGTGTCCCGGCGGAACTTCGTGGAGCTGTGCCGCGAACTGTCCGAAAAGGACGAGAAGGTCTTCGAGGAGGTCTGGCGCCGGATCGGGCTGTCGGTGGACTGGACGCTGGCCTACCGGACCATCGACCCGTCGACCACGCAGATCTCGCAACGCGCGTTCCTGCGCAACCTCGCCCGTGGCGAGGCCTACCAGTCCGAAGCGCCGACGCTGTGGGACGTCACCTTCCGCACCGCGGTCGCGCAAGCCGAACTCGAAGATCGCGAACGTCCTGGGGCGTATCACGATCTGGCGTTCACCACCGCCGGCGGCGCGGAGGTGCTGATCTCCACGACCCGTCCCGAGTTGCTCCCCGCCTGCGTCGCCCTCGTGGCGCACCCGGACGACGAGCGGTATCGCCGTCTCGTCGGGCAGACCGTGCGCACCCCGTTGTTCGGCGCCGAAGTGCCCGTACACGCGCATCACCTGGCCGATCCGGAGAAAGGCACCGGCATCGCGATGGTGTGCACCTTCGGCGACACCACCGACGTGACATGGTGGCGTGCGCTGCAGCTGGACACCCGGCCGGTCCTCGGGCGGGACGGGCGATTCCGGCCCGAAGCGCCGCATGGGGTGTCCGCCGAGGCGTACGCGCCGCTGGCCGGCAAGACTGTCCACACTGGACGGAAGATCCTGGTGGACAGGTTGCGGGAGACCGGTGCGCTGCGTGGGGAACCACGGCCGATCACGCATCCGGTGAAGTTCTACGAGAAGGGCGACAAGCCGCTCGAAATCGTCACCAGCCGGCAGTGGTACCTGCGCAACGGCGGACGCGACGAGGCCCTGCGCACGAAGCTGCTCGGCCGTGGCGAGGAGCTGAACTGGGTGCCGCCGCACATGCAGGTCCGGTACCGCAGCTGGGTGGAGGGGCTCACGAGCGACTGGCTGATCAGCCGTCAGCGGTTCTTCGGGGTGCCGATCCCGGTCTGGTATCCGCTCGACGAGCACGGTGAGCCCGGCCACGACGCCGTGCTCACCCCGGACGACGCGAGCCTGCCGGTGGACCCGAGCACCGAAGCGCCACCCGGGTACACCGAGGCGCAGCGCGACGTGCCCGGCGGGTTCACCGCCGAGCCGGACGTGATGGACACCTGGGCCACCTCGTCGCTGACCCCGCAGATCGCCGGCCGCTGGAGCCTGGACGACGGGCTGTTCCGCCAGGTCTTCCCGTACTCGCTGCGGCCGCAGGCGCACGAGATCATCCGGACCTGGCTGTTCTCCACGGCCGTGCGCGCGGAACTGGAAGAGCGCGTCCTGCCGTGGCGGGACGCGGTGATCTCCGGCTGGGTGCTCGATCCGGACCGGAAGAAGATGTCGAAATCGGCAGGCAATGTGGTGACCCCGGCCGATCTGCTCGACCGGCACGGGTCCGACGCGGTGCGGTACTGGGCGGCGAGCGCCCGCCCCGGCGTGGACACGGCGGTCGACGAGGGACAGATGAAGGTCGGCCGGCGGCTCGCGATGAAGTTGTTGAACGTCAGCCGGTTTGTGCTCGGGCTCGGGCTGCCTGCCGCGGGCGCTGTGGCCGCCGGGGCACTGGACCGATCGGTGCTCGCCGTGCTGGGCAGAGTGATCACCGAGGCGACCGCGGCGTTCGAGGCGCTCGACCAGGCCCGTGCGCTGCAGGTGACCGAGACGTTCTTCTGGACCTTTTGTGACGACTACGTCGAGCTGGTGAAAGGCCGCGCGTACGGCGACCGCGGGGAGGCGGCGGCCGAATCAGCCCGGGCTGCGCTGACCACGGCGCTCTCGGCGCTGGTGCGGATGCTCGCGCCAGTACTGCCGTTCGCAACCGAGGAAGTGTGGTCGTGGTGGCAAGAGGGTTCCGTGCACCGCGCGCCCTGGCCGACCGCTCCCGGCGGCGACGGTGATCCCGCGCTGCTGCCGCTGGCCGGCTCGGTCATCGGCGCCGTGCGCCGGGCGAAGACCGACGCGAAAGTGTCGATGCGCTCCCCGGTGGACGAACTCGTGGTGACCGCTCCGGCCGGCTCGCTCACCGGCTTCGCCGAAGTGGCCGACGACGTCCGGATTGCCGGAGTGGTCACGTCCGTGGCCACCCGCGAAGGCGACCTTTCCGTGGAAGTGACGCTCAGCGGCGCGCCATGAAGGCTGTGAAGGGACCCTTCACAGCCTCAGCGTCCGTGAAGGGTCCCTTCACAGACCGCCGGGAGCGCCCGCGGCGGCCCACCAGGCCTCGTCCAGTTCGCCGCGCGCGACGATCTCCGCCGGGCCGGTGAGCGTGGCCCCGCCGCGCTCCACGGTGACCAGCACCCGGCCGCCGGGGAGGTCCACGCTGGCCTCCCCGGCGTCGGTGCCGGCCAGGTGCAGGGTGGCGGCGACGGCGGCCACCGTGCCGGTGCCGCAGGCGCGGGTCTCCCCCACGCCGCGTTCGTGCACGCGCATCCGCAACGCGCCCTCGCCGAGCACGTTGACGAACTCCAGGTTCACCCCGGACGGGAACACGTCGTGGTCGTACTCGGGCTGCTCACGCAGGTCGAGCCCGGCCACGTCGTCGTCCAGCGCGGTGACCAGGTGCGGGTTCCCGACATCGACGGCCACCCCGGAGAACGGCCGCCCGGCGACCATCGTGACCGAGGTGCCGGTGATCGTGGCCGGTCCCATGTGGACGGTGACGGAACGGTCCGGGTGCACCACGACCGGCCGGTCGCCCGCGCGGGAGCCCACGGTGAACTCGCCCTGCTCCGCGAGGCCGGCGTCGACCAGGTGGCGGGCGAAGACCCGCACCCCGTTGCCGCACATCTCCGCGATCGAACCGTCCGCGTTGCGGTAGTCCATGAACCATTCGCCCGCCGACTCCAGGCCGAGCGCGCTCGCCCGCACCACGCGCAGCACGCCGTCCGCGCCGAGGCCGCGCCGGCGGTCGCACAGCGCGGCGACCCGCTCCGGAGTCAGGTCCAGCCGCGCGGAAGGGTCGGGCAGCAGCACGAAGTCGTTCTGCGTGCCGTGGCCCTTCAGGAACTCGATACCGCCCATCGGACCAGTTTACTGGGCCAGCGCGGCGAGAACCCGCGCGGCCAGGTCTGCTTCGCCACCGTCGAACCAGTGGATCCGCTTGTCCCGGCGGAACCACGAACGCTGCCTGCGCACGAACCGGCGGGTGGCCTGCGCAGTCGCCGCCGCGGCCGCCGCGAAGTCCTCCGCACCGTCGAGCTCCGCGAGCACCTGCTGGTACCCGAGCGCCCGCGAAGCGGTCTTGCCCTCGCGCAGTCCACGGCCGGCCAGCTCGCGCACCTCGGCGACGAGACCGGCCTCGAACATCCGCTCGACCCGCAGGTCGACTCTTTCGTCGAGGGCGGCGGGTTCGCGATCCACGCCGATCAGCACGGTGCCGTACCGGGCCGGTCCCGGCTTCGGCAGGTTCGCCGAGAACGGCTCGCCGGTCAGCTCGATGACCTCCAGCGCCCGCACGACGCGGCGGGTGTTCGTGGGCAGGATCGCGGCCGCGGCCGCCGGGTCCCGCTCCGCCAGCCGCGCATGCAACGCGGCGGTGCCGAGGTCGGCCGCCTCGGCGTCGAGCCGGGCGCGGATCGCCGGATCAGTGCCGGGGAAACGCAGGTCGTCGAGCACCGCTTGGACGTACAGGCCGGAGCCGCCGGTCAGCACCGGTACCCGGCCCCGGGCACGGATCCGCTCGATCGTGGCCCGGGCGTCGCGCTGGTAGGCGGCGACCGACGCGGTCTCGGTCACGTCGAGGACGTCGAGCAGGTGGTGCGGCACCCCCTGGCGTTCCTCCAGGGTCGCCTTGGCCGTGCCGATGTCCATCCCGCGGTAGAGCTGCAGCGCGTCCGCGTTCACCACTTCGCCGTCGAGCGCCCGCGCCAGCCGGACGGCCAGCGCCGTCTTCCCGGTGGCGGTGGGGCCGACGACGGCCACCGGGACGGGCGGTTGGGCGAGGCTGATCACGGTGGCGAAGGGTACCCGGGCGGGTCCGGGCACGGGCACGGAGCGCCACGGAGAAGTAGGATCAACGCCTTCGGGCAGCTCACCAGTACCACGGCGGGCGCTGAGCTGCTTGAATGCCGCTGGGGCACCTTGCCCCGGCACGAGAAGCGCAACCCGGCCCCGCTCCCGCGGCGGGGCGCCCGCAGCCGCGGGCGTACAGGCGATAAGGAGCCTGCGATGGCCCAGGAGAACACGTCCCCCGGCACCCCGGCGCCACACCCGGTGCCGCACGCGCACAGCGCCGGCCATGCCGCACCGTCCGTGCCGCCCGCCGAACCCACCCCGGCCACCTGGGGACGGGTCGACGAGGAGGGCACCGTCTACGTCTTCACCGCCGAAGGCGAGCGGACCGTCGGGGTCTGGCAGGCCGGTACGCCCGAGGAAGGGCTGCTGCACTACGCGCGCCGCTTCGACGACGTGCGGACCGAGGTGGAGCTGCTCGAAACCCGGCTGAACTCCGGGGCCGGCGACCCGAAGCACGCGCTGACCAGCGCGACCCAGATCCGGGACGGGCTGGGTGAGGCCGCCGTGGTCGGCGACCTCACCGCGCTGGCCGCGCGGATCGAGTACGTGATCGGGGCCGCGGAGAAGGCGCTGGCCGCCGTCAAGCAGGAGCGCGAGCAGGCGCGGACCGCGGCCATCGCCCGCAAGCAGGCGCTGGCCGACGAGGCGGAGAAGATCGCCGCCGACTCCACGCAGTGGAAGGTCGCGGGCGACCGGCTGCGCTCGATCCTGGACGAGTGGAAGACGGTCAAGGGCGTCGACCGCAAGACCGACGACGAGCTGTGGAAGCGGTTCTCGAAGGCGCGCGAGTCGTTCAACCGGCGCCGTGGCTCGCACTTCGCCGAGCTGGACAAGCAGCGGGCGAGCGCGAAGCATCGCAAGGAAGAGCTGATCGCCGAGGCCGAGGCGCTGTCCGATTCGGACGATTGGGGCGCCACCGCGGGCCGGTACAAGGACCTGATGGCCGAGTGGAAGGCCGCCGGCCGGGCTCCGAAGGACAGCGACGAAGCGCTGTGGCAACGCTTCCGCGCGGCGCAGGACGCGTTCTTCGCGCGCCGTTCCGCCGTGTTCTCGGAACGGGACGCGGAATTCGCCGGCAACGCCACGCGCAAGGAAGAACTCCTGGCCGAGGCCGAGAAGATCGACGCCGGGGCGAACCTCGAAACCGCGAAGTCCGCGCTGCGCCGGATCCAGGAGCAGTGGGACGAGATCGGCAAGGTGCCCCGCGAGCGGATCCGCGAGCTGGACGGCCGGCTGAAGGCCGTGCAGGACAAGGTGAAGTCGGCCGAGGACAGCCGCTGGCGACGGACCGACCCGGAGGCCCAGGCACGCGCCGCGCAGTTCCGCGAACGCGTGGAGCAGTTCGAAGCCCAGGCCGAAAAAGCCCGTGCGGCCGGCGACGAACGCCGTGCGAAGAAGGCCGACGAGCAGGCCGCGCAATGGCGCGAGTGGATGAAGGCCGCCGAAGCCGCCGTCGCGGACCGCTGACGGGTCCCCGCTCAAGGCTGTGAAGGGACCCTTCACGGACTCAGCGTCCGTGAAGGGTCCCTTCACGGCATGTGCCTCAGGCGCGGGAGAAAGCGGTGCGCATCCAGAGCGCGGCGAGGATGATCGTGACCACCCAGGCGATGATCATGCCGATGCCCGGGCCGCTGCCGGTGGCCCCGTTGGCGTGCGCGGACTGCTGGGACCAGACGGCGAGCAGGCCGTCGACCGAGGCGAACCAGCCACCGGCCGCACAGCACCAGGCCACCCACCAGCGGCGGGTCACCAGGGCCACGGCGCCGACGAGCACGCCGACGCCGGTGGAGGTCACGGCGAACAGCTGGGGGATGCCGCCGGCCGCACCGGCCAGCGTCTGCCAGCCCGCATGCCCTTCGGCCCACGGCAGCAACTGCACCACCAGCAGCGCGAAGATCAGCAGCGAGATGGTGAACCCGCGCCTGCCCAGCTCCACCGTGCGGGCCACGCGCCTGCCCGCCTGGTCGATCTCCTCGCTCAGCTCGTGGTCGAACTCGGCCGGGACACCCGGTTCACTCATCGCGCACACTCGCTCACCGGGGCCGGCTGCGCCGGCGGAGCGCCGAAGCCGGGCAGGCCCAGCGCGACCCCGTTCGTCGTCGGCCGAAGGCCCGCTTCGGCATTGTCGCCCGCGCGAGTACGGCGGTGCGCGCGGAGATCACCGTCGGCGACCAAGTGGTGCGGGGCGCCGTACGTGAGCACCGTCCGCACGATGTCGCCGGGGCGCACCGCGCGGTCCACGGCCGGGCCGGTCGGTGTGAAGTGCACGAGCCTGCCGTCCCGGGCACGCCCGCTCATCCGGCGCGTCTCGGCGTCCTTGCGCCCTTCGCCCTCGGCGACCAGCAGCTCGACCTCGCGCCCGACGAGCGCCCGGTTCTCCGCCCAGGAGATCTCGTTCTGCAACTCGACCAGCCGCTCGTACCGCTCCTGCACGACCTTCTTGGGCAGCTGGTCCGGCATCGTCGCAGCGGGCGTGCCGGGCCGCTTCGAGTACTGGAAGGTGAACGCACTGGCGAACCGGGCCTCGCGGACCACGTCCAGGGTCGCCTGGAAGTCCTCCTCGGTCTCGCCGGGGAAACCGACGATGATGTCCGTGGTGATCGCCGCGTCCGGCATCGCCCCGCGCACCTCTTCGAGGATGTTCAGGAACCGGGTGGACCGGTACGACCGGCGCATCTCGCGCAGGACCCGGTCCGAACCGGACTGCAGCGGCATGTGCAGCTGATGGCAGACGTTCGGCGTCTCGGCCATCGCCTCGATCACGTCCGAGGTGAACGCCGCCGGGTGCGGCGAGGTGAACCGCACGCGCTCCAGGCCCGCGATCCCGCCGGTCGCGCGCAGCAGCTTGCCGAACGCGAGCCGGTCGCCGAACTCGACGCCGTAGGAGTTCACGTTCTGGCCGAGCAGCGTCACCTCCAGCACGCCTTCCGCGACCAGCGCCTCGACCTCGGCGAGGATCTCCCCCGGCCGGCGGTCGCGCTCCTTGCCGCGCAACGACGGCACGATGCAGAAGGTGCAGGTGTTGTTGCAGCCGACCGAAACCGACACCCAGCTCGCGTACGAGGACTCGCGCCGGGCGGGCAGCGTGGACGGGAACGTCTCCAGCGATTCGAGGATCTCCACCTCGGCCTGGGCGTTGTGCCGCGCGCGCTCCAGCAGCGCCGGCAGCGACCCGATGTTGTGCGTGCCGAACACGACATCCACCCACGGCGCGCGCTTGACGATCTCGCCGCGGTCCTTCTGCGCCAGGCAGCCACCGACGGCGATCTGCATGTCCGGGTTCGCGGTCTTGTCCGGGCGCAGGTGCCCGAGCGTGCCGTACAGCTTGTTGTCCGCGTTCTCCCGCACCGCGCAGGTGTTGAACACGATCAGATCCGGGCTGCCGGCGGTACCCGCGGGCACGTAGCCCGCCTGCTCCAGCTGCCCGGCGAGCCGCTCGGAGTCGTGCACGTTCATCTGGCAGCCGAAAGTGCGGATCTGGTAGGTTTTGCGAACCTGGGTCTCGGTCATCGCCCTCCAGGATATCCCCCGCCCCACCTGCCGGAACCGGCCCCTGCCACCGGCGCGGGCGAACCGCCGTTACCGTCCGATCCCGACAGTGCGCGCCCACGCGTGCGCCCGGCCCGCGCGGGGTCTGGCACGATCTCGGGATGCGGACGTGGCGGAGGCGCACGGCGATGATGGCCGCGCTGGCGGCGGCCGGGTCGCTGCTGGCCGGCTGCGGTCCGGACTTTCCCGGGCTGCGGCTGCGTATCGCGGCGGGCGCGGTCGGCGGGGTCTACCACGACCTGGCCGGGCCGCTGGCCGAGGCGTGGGCCGGTGGGCTCGACATCGAACGGCCGACGGTGCTGGCCACCCAGGGCTCCGGCGACAACCTCAACCGGGTGCTCGCCGGGACCGCGGACGTCGCGTTCGTGGCCGCGGACCTGGCCAGCGACTCGGCCGCCGCACACCCGGGCAAACTGGCCGCGCTCGCCCGGATCCACGACGACTACCTGCACATCGTGGTGCGCCGGGACTCGGCCTACACCTCGGTGCCGATGCTGCGCGGGCAGCAGATCGCGGTCGGCTCGCCGGAGTCCGGCGTGGAGTACATCGCCCGGCGGGTGCTGCAGGTGGCCGGACTGAGCGGCGCGGTCACCGTGCGCAGCCTCGGCCTGGAAGACTCGCTCACCGCGCTGGTGGAGCACAAGGTGGACGCGCTGTTCTGGTCGGGCGGGCTGCCCACGCCGCTGATCACCGAGTACACCCACACGATCGGCCTGCGGCTGCTCGACATGAGCGGGCTGATGCGTGGGATGCAGCGGTTCAGCCCGGTCTACGGCAGCGCGACCATCCCGGCCAGCACCTACGACCAGCCCGGCCCGGTGACCACGCTGGTGGTGCCGAACTTTCTTGTCGTGCCCACCTCGATGCACGGCGACGTGGCCGAGGAGCTGACCAAGGGCCTCTACGCCGCCCGCCCGGAACTGGCCGCGGCCAATCGCGCGGCGCTGTCCATCGACGTGCACCCGGGCATCGAGACCGCGCCGGTGCCGCTGCATCCCGGCGCGCTGAACTACTACCGCGCGGAGAAGCTGTAGCGTCAGGCGTCGTCCTGCACCACGGGAAAGTCCATGGTGATCTGCAGGCCGCCGCCCTCGGGCAGGGACAGCCTCAGCTCGCCGTCGGAGTGGCGGACGATCTCGCGCACAATCGCCAGGCCGAGGCCCGAACCTGGCACGTTCTGGTGCGCCGTGCTGCGCCAGAACCGGTCGGTGGCCCGCTCCAGCTCCTCCTCGCGCAGGCCGGGACCGTGGTCACGGACCGATAGCGTGACCCGGTCGCCGGCGCGGTCCGCGGCGACCCGCACCGAACTACCCGAAGCGGTGAACTTGAGCGCGTTGTCCAGCAGCGCGTCGAAGATGACCTCCAGCCCGCGCGGCGGCGCCTGCACCCGCGCACCGTCGACGGTCACCTCGCTTTCGAGCGTGACCTCACGTGCCGCGCCGACCACCGACCAGTCCGCGACACGGTCGGCGATCACCGCGGCGAGATCCTCGGGCACCAGCTCCCCGCCGGCCGCTTCGGCCCGTGCCATGGACAGCAGCTCCTCGAGAATCTGGTTCAGCCGCTTGGCATCCACCTGCGCGGCGGTGAGATCGGCGGCTGCCACCCCGTCCCCGACCTGGCCCTTCAGGTTGCCCAGCCGGATGTTCAGCGCGGTCAGCGGATTGCGCAGCTGATGCGAGGCATCCGCGACGAACGCGCGCTGCGCGGCCAGCGCCTCGGACACGCTCGCCGCCATCTGATCGAACGAGCGGCCGAGCTTACGCAGCTCCGGCGGGCCACTGCTCTCACCCACCCTGACCGCCGGCCGCCCCCCGACCACGGAGGCCACGAGCGCGCCGGTCGCCTCGTCGAGCCGCCGCACCGGACGCAGCGTCCAGCGCACCACCGGGATCGCGACGAGCAGCGCGATCCCGAAGGCGATCACCGCTCCCGCGGCCAGGAACAGCCACCGCCACAACAACACCGTGCGCACGTGCCCGGTGTCCGACTCGGTCACCACCACCCCCCGCACCTCGCCGTCGATCAGGATCGGCTCGGCCAGCACCAGCGGATCTGCCGTCCACGGCAGCAGCAGCGGGCCGGGTACCGGCGGCCGGCCGGCCAGCGCCTCGTTCACCGTCGTCCGGATCGCCGCCTGGTCGACGTGGCCCGCGTCGGTGCCGCCGTAGGAGCCGAGCACCGGGGCGCCGTCCTGATTCACCACGACCACCTGCACGTCGTAGACCTCGGTGTAGCGGCGCAGCTCGGGTTCGAGCAGGCTCAGCCGGTCGTCCAGCAGCGGGCGCTGGGCGAGCGAGGCGAACCGCGAGGCGTCGGTGAGCCGGTCGAGGAAGAGCTGCTGCTGCAGGCTGCCGGCAATGCTCAGCGCGAGCGGGATGCCCAGCCCGAACACCAGCAGCGCGACGAGCGTGACGACGATCCCCTGCAGCCGGACCCGCACGGCTCAGCCTCCTCCGCCCAGCCGGTAACCGACCCCGCGCACCGTCTCGATCAGCGCCGGACGGCCCAGTTTCGTCCGCAACGTGGCCACGTGCACGTCCAGCGAGCGGCTCTCCGCGGCACCCCGGTGCCCCCACACCTCGTTGAGCACCTGCTCCCGCGAGCACACCGCGCCGCGCGCGGCGGCGACCAGCGCCAGCACCTGGAACTCCTTGCGGGACAAGGCAACCACCGCCCCGGCCACCACCACCTCGTGCCGGGCCAGGTCGATTCGCACGTCGCCGACCTCCACCACCGGCGCGGCCGCCGACGACGGCTCGCCGCGGCGCCGCCGGACCGCCTCGACCCTGGCCAGCAGCTCCTCCACGTCGTAGGGCTTGACCAGGTAGTCGTCCGCACCGGCGCGCAGGCCCTGCACCCGGTCGTCCACCTCGCCGCGCGCGGACACCACGATCACCGCCACGTCGCTGACCGAACGGATCTGGCGGCACAGCACCACACCGTCCACATCGGGCAGCCCGAGATCGAGCAGCACCACGTCCACGTCATGCACCCGCTCCAGCACCCCGGCGCCCGAGGGCAGCCGCTGCATCACCAGCCCGCGCCGAGTCAGCGCGGGCACGAGCGCACCGGCGACCCGGTCGTCGTCCTCCACCAGCAACACCCGCACGCGCTCGCCTCCCCGGTGATCCGGACCACGGTAGCGGGGAACTCTAGGACACCGCGCCGAACCCCGTTCCCCAGGTCGCGGCCGGAGCGGGCGCGGCTAGGCTGAGCAGCGCCGGACGGGGTCCGGCGGCCGGGTTCGAGACACAGTTGAGACCCTAAGGGTTGGTCAAGCCGTCTTTACATGTAGCCCGACCGGAGTAAGTTTCCGCCATCGACGTGGGAGCCCCGGCCCCGCAGCCGCCAAAGACGACGAAGATGCAACCCTGGAGGCCTGATGACCACGGACGTGGCGACGCCGATGATCAAGGCGGTCGCCGTCAACAAGTACTTCGGCGACCTGCACGTACTGCGGGAGATCACCCTCGAGGTGCCGCGCGGGCAGGTCGTGGTGGTACTCGGACCGTCCGGATCGGGCAAGTCCACCCTGTGCCGCGCGATCAACCGGCTGGAGCCGATCAACTCCGGCGAGATCGCGGTGGACGGGGTGCCGCTGCCCGCCGAGGGCAAGGCACTCGCCGCGCTGCGCGCCGACGTGGGCATGGTCTTCCAGCAGTTCAACCTGTTCGCCCACAAGACGATTCTCGAGAACGTCATGCTCGCGCCGGTGAAGGTGCGCAAGACCGCCGCCGCCGAGGCCCGCAAGACCGCGATGGAGCTGCTCGAGCGGGTCGGCATCGCCAACCAGGCGGACAAGTACCCGGCCCAGCTCTCCGGCGGCCAGCAGCAGCGGGTCGCGATCGCCCGCGCGCTGGCCATGCGGCCCAAGGTGATGCTGTTCGACGAGCCCACCTCGGCACTGGACCCGGAGATGGTCCAGGAGGTGCTCGACGTGATGACCGGCCTGGCCAAGGACGGGATGACCATGCTCGTGGTCACCCACGAGATGGGCTTCGCCCGCCGTGCCGCGGACCGGGTGCTGTTCATGGCCGACGGTGAACTCGTCGAGGACACCACCCCGGAGGAGTTCTTCACCAAGCCGCGCAGCGAGCGCGCGAAGGATTTCCTCGGCAAGATCCTGACCCACTGACCCGTCCAGACCGGGGTTCGCCGGAACCCCCCGGACCGATCCAGGAGAGATTCAGATGAGGATCCGCACCCTCGCGGTGGGACTGCTGGCCGGTGGCCTGCTGCTCACGGCCTGTGGCAAGGAAGGCACCCCGGCCTCCGGTGGTGACCAGGGCGGCCCGAGTTCGGCGGCCGCCCCGCTGCCGACCTACCCCGTCGCGTCGAACGTGGACCTGCCGGACTCCCCGGTGTTCGCGAAGATCAAGGCCGCGGGCAAGCTGGTCGTCGGCGCCAAGGACGACCAGCCCGGGCTGGGCCAGAAGGACCCGACGACCGGGCAGTACGCCGGGTTCGACATCGAGATCGCCAAGCTGATCGCGGCCGGGCTGGGCTACGCGCCGGACAAGATCACCTACAAGGTCGTCGACTCCGGCGCCCGCGAGCAGGCGATCCAGAACGGCGACGTCAACTACATGGTGGGCACCTACACCATCAACGACAAGCGCAAGGCGCTGGTCTCCTTCGCCGGCCCGTACTACCAGGCCGGTCAGGACCTGCTGGTGCGCAAGGACGACGACTCGATCACCGGGCCGCAGTCGCTCAAGGGCAAGAAGGTCTGCTCGGTCACCGGGTCGACCCCGATCCAGCGGGTGCGCGAGCAGCAGCTGACCGAGCCGGGCAACATCGTCGAGTTCCAGAAGTACTCGCAGTGCGTGGAGAAGCTGTCCACCAAGGACGTGGACGCGGTCACCACCGACGACGCGATCCTGCGGGGCTTCGCCAAGCAGGACCCGGAGAGCTTCAAGGTCGTCGGCAAGCCGTTCTCCCAGGAGCCCTACGGCATCGGCCTGGACAAGAACGACAAGGTGCTGCGCGACAAGATGGACGACATCCTGCAGAAGGCGCTGGACGACGGCACCTGGCAGAAGATCTACGACGCCACCCTCGGCACGCCCGGTTCGACCGTGGCGAAGCCGACGATCCAGAAGTACTGACCCGAGATCACGGCCGGTGGGCGGGGTTCCCGTCCACCGGCCGTTCCACATCGATTTCCGTCCCACGGACGCGGGGAAGGCGCCATGGACGTCCTGCTCGACAATCTGGACCTGTTCGGTCCGTTCTTTCTCACCACGATCGAACTGTTCCTGATCGCCGGAGTCGCCAGCCTGGTGCTCGGCACGATACTGGCCATGCTGAGGGTGAGCCCGGTACCGGCACTGCGCGTGATCGGCACGGTCTACGTGACCCTGCTGCGCAACACGCCGCTCACCCTGGTGTTCGCGTTCCTCGTGTTCGCCTACCCACTGCTGGACATCGTCAAGATCGACTACTTCCCGACCGCCGCGGTCGCGCTGACCCTCTACACCTCGGCGTTCATCTGTGAGGTGGTGCGCTCGGGCATCAACACGGTGCCGGTCGGCCAGGCGGAGGCGGCCCGCGCGCTGGGCCTGCACTTCGGCCAGGTGCTCGGCCAGGTGGTGCTGCCCCAGGCCCTGCGGTCGGTGGTCCCGCCGATGATCAGCACGCTGATCGCGCTGCTGAAGAACACCACGATCGCCAGTGGGTTCTCGGTCGCCGAAGCCGGCGCGATCCGGCAGTACATCTCCGAGCGCGGGGGCAACCAGCTGGTCGCCCTGCTGTGGGTGGCGCTCGGCTTCATCGTCCTGGTGCTGGTGCTCTCGCTGCTCCAGCGCAGCCTGGAGAAGCGCTGGAGCGTGGCCCGATGAGTTCCGTTCTGTTCGACGCCCCGGGGCCGAAGTCCCGGATGCGGCACCGGATCTACGCGGTGGCCGGCATCGCCGTGGTGCTCGCGCTGGTCGCGTTCGTGATCTACCGCTTCGCCGACACCGGGCAGTTCTCGGCGCGCAAGTGGGACTGGCTGCAGTACAGCCAGGTCCAGAGCGATCTCGGCAACGCCGTGCTCTCCACGATCGAAGCGTTCGCGCTGGGCGCGGTGCTCGCGGTGCTGTTCGGCTCGATCTTCGCCGCCGGGCGGCTGTCCGATCGCGCGTGGCTGCGCGGGATCTGCACCTTCGTGGTGGAGTTCTTCCGCGCGATTCCCTTGCTGATCCTGATGTTCCTGTTCTACTACGGCATGCCGACGTTCGGGGTGCAGACCTCGCCGTTCTTCGCCGTGGTGCTCGGCCTGACGCTGTACAACGGCTCGGTGCTGGCGGAGGTCTTCCGCGCCGGCGTGATGTCCCTGCCGAAGGGACAGAGCGAAGCCGCGTACGCGCTCGGCATGCGCAAGACGCAGGTGATGTTCACCGTCCTGCTGCCGCAGGCGATCCGCGCGATGCTGCCGTCGATCATCAGCCAGCTCGTGGTGCTGCTGAAGGACACCGCGCTCGGCTTCCTGGTCCTGTACCCGGAGCTGCTGTACTACGCGCGCTACATCGGCTCGCAGGGCGCTTTCGGGCGGCCGATCGTGCCGTCGACGCTGGTGGCGGCGGCCATCTACATCGTGCTCTGCCTGCTGCTCACCGGCCTGGCGAAGTACCTGGAGAAGCGCAACCGGCGCAACAAGAAGGTCATCGATACCCCGGAGAACCCCGCCGAGCAGATCACCATCGGCACCGCCGCCGGCGGCGGTGCGGCCGGCGGCGCCTGACCCCTGCACCCGCAAGACCCGAAAAAAAGCGCCCGGCCGGGAATTCCCGGCCGGGCGCTTTGCCGTCAGTGATAAGGATCGAGAATCGTCTGAATGTCGGTCCGGTAGTTGGGCATGTTGATGAAGTTGTGGTCGCCGGGCAGGCCCGCGTTCTTTTCGATGGTCTTGATGACCCGGGTGATCGTGTCGCTCTTGGGCAGCAGGGCCACGGTCGGGCACAGCTTCAGATTCTCGATGACGACCCAGTTGATCGCGTAGCCGAGTGATTGCACCCAGGCGAAGTAGTCCGACTCCGCGATGACCGGCGATCCGCCGAGCGCGCGCAGGATGGTGTGCTTGTACTTGCCGGTCTCGGTGGTCGTGGAATCCTTCCCGTCGGCCTGCTTGTAGTCGCCGCCGCCCCCGATTCCGTCAAAACGCGCGCTGACCGAGGCGCCGAAGTCCGTGCTCTCCTTGGTGGATTCCTCGAAGCTGGTGATCGTCGTCGACTCCTTGGCATAGATCGCGCCGCCCAGCGTGAACTCCAAGGGCACGTAGTACCCCCAGTCGTCGAGCACGGCCAGGAGCCTGGCGTAGTTCGAGCTGTTCGGATCCGTCTTGTAGGCGACGGCCTCCTCGACCTCCTGGGCGAACTCCGGCTGGGCGGTCATCTTCTTGGGATCGACACGCAGGAAGATCTTCCTGACCCACATCCGGCTGACCAGATACTCGGTCGCGTCCTTCTTGTTCGTGGAATGCTCTTGCGAGTGCTTGTACTCCGCTTTCGCGTCCGCGAAAGGGGTGGCCACCGAAACCGAACCGGACTTCATCCCGGAGATGGTGAGACTGCTGGTCAGCTCGGAGAACGAGTAGTCGGTGGACTTCTCCGAAGTGACCGTGGGCTGGGTGGGCGTGGGCAGGCCGCTCCAGGTGCACACGTCGCCGCGGGTGCTGCGCGTGAGACCGTCGTTCGTGAGGATCAGCCCGCGGTAGATGTACACACTGTCGAACAGTGCGTTCTTGTCCGAGCCGGTCAGCTGGTTGTACTTGTCCACGCCGTCCGGGGTCTTCAGGTTACCGTGTTTACCGATATAGATGGTCGACCCTTCGGCTCCGAGCAGGTCGGCGAGCGTGATCGTCTTCTCTTGCTTGTGGTCCACCGGAGCCTTGTTGAACAGGAAGCTGTCCTCCGGCGTCATGAAACCGTCTTTGCTCAGCTCCGCCCGCACCGCGTCGAGCGTGGCGGTGACTTCGAGCTGGAACGACCGGCTGTCGCCACCGATCTTCTCCACGGTGATCAGCTTCTGGGTCTTCAGCTTGGTGTCGCTCATGTCGGCATCCCTTGGGTCGATTGTCGGACTATTCCCAGGTCTGGTCGGGCGGCGGATTGTAAGCGCCGGTGATCACCTTGGCGCTCTGCTCGTCCTTGAACACGAAGAAATAGACGGTGACCGACCCCGACGCTTTGTCCCAGGGGTCGACCTGGACATTTTCTATCCCACCGAAGGTTTCCTTCGAATCCGGCCCCTTGATCGGGCCGCCGTGAATGATGCCCTCGCCGGAAATACCGCCACCGAAGACTTTGCTGTCGCCCGTGTAGGAGAATCCCTCGTCGTACTTGTACGACTTGCCGTCCATATCGTAGGAGTGCACGGTGCGCGCGGCGAACGTGACCGTCGAAAAGGCCACCTTGTCATGATCGGGCAGCGTCTGCGTATCCGCGCCGACTATCTGGATCGTCTTCTGTTCGCTTTGGTAACGGTGCAGGACCGTCATGTGCTCCTTGCCCATCTCCGCGTTGTCCTGCACGACGCTGTAGAGATCGTCGACGATCATCGTGCCCTTGCCCTGCTGGATCTTGAAACCGAACCCGGCTCCACCGTAGGCCTTGATGTCGAAGTCGACGACACTGTCGGCCACGACCACACAGACGTTCTCGTAGAGACCCGGCGTATCGGTCGTGGGATGCACATTCGACAGGACGAGCGGCGTCATGGCGCCGATCTTCTCGTTCTGCTTCCTGGCCTCCGGGTCGGTGGTGTTCAAGCGAACCCGGACCTTGAGCTTCCGATCCTGCAGCCACTCGGTGGACGTCCCCACGAGATCGGGCAGTTTGCCCTTGATGTCGGTGATGATGACCGAGTTCCGAGACGGCACGATGGCCTTCTTGAGGGACAGCTCGTCTTCGAGGTTCTTTTCGATGATCGCCTTGTTCTTGGAGATCTCTTCGCTCGACGCGTATTGGTTCAGGAAGCGGTACTGCGGGCCGTTCGGCGCGTCGGGCGGCATGAAGTTCGCGGCCTGCAAGGCGTCCCGCACGGTCTTCAGCGTGGTGGACTCCGAGAAGTTCCTGCTCAGGTGCTCATCGTCTTTCACACCCTTGTAGAAGTCGAAATCCGGCATTCGGCAGCTCCTTTCGATGACGAATCGTGGATTCGGCTCACGCCGCGGCACAGTCCCGCAACGCGCCGATCTGCCGGAAGGTGCGATAGTGGTCGGGCGTATAGGAATAACAGGAGGGCTGACCGCTCTTGTCCAGGGCTCCGACCACGATGCGTTCCGTGCCGCGGTTTTCCGAAGTCGTCTTGTAGCACTGGACGTCGTACTCGTGGAAGGGGGCGTATTTGCTTCGGAGCTGGTGGTCGTGGTCGCCGAACTCACCGCCCGCGAAGCAGTAGACGCCGCTGATCTGGCGCCAGCCCCTGGCCTGCGGCCAGTTCTGGCGCCGCCACCTGGTGACGGCATCGGCGGGAGTGCTGGCCAGGGCCGCGGCCGGCGTGGCCACGCTCGCCGGGGTGGTGCTCCTGGCAGGTGCCGCGGACGCACCACCAGAGGGCATGAGCGCGGCCGCGGCGACGAGAGCGCAGCCGAGGTGCACAATCCGAAAATTGGTCACGTATTTTCCCACCGAAGGATCCTCCCTGCTGGACGCATTCCGAATTCCGCGTCAGGCACGCAGCCATCCGCCGACCCAGCATCGCGTATCGAATGACACCCCGGATCGACGAGTGAAAGGACCGCTCGGATGGGTGAGACAACACCGTGTAGTCACACGTCGTAATATTCTGGAGAATACCTCTCCAGACATCGGAAAAACGTCGCATTCGGCACCACAGGCGAGTGAGCCGATCACCGGAATTCGCACGCACGATGACGACGGCTCCGAAGAATGGTCGAACGCCGCACCGGGCTGATGACCCCCGGGTGAGCGTGGGATCACGAGCCATGACACCGCATCGGGCCGCGCCCACCCGGGTACCCCGGCCGGTCGCCGAGAAGCCGGCGATCACCCGTGAATCATCGGCCGGATCCGCACCAGGAAAAGCAGGGAACCATTCAGCCTGCCATCAAAGTTCCCGGTCGATGGCGCACACGAGATCGAGAATGCCGGCCGGGATCAGCGCCCGGCGGCCCGCGGATGCTTCGGCTCATAAAGCGGCACGGTGGTGCCGCTGGGCAATCGAATCCGTGCGATCGTGCCCCACCTCGCGTACTGCACATCCCCGTCGATCGCGGCGCCCTTCGCGGCCAGCTCGGTGAGCGTCCCGTCGAGATCGGAGCACATCAGGTAAAGCTCCTGGGCAGGAGCGTCGGCCGGGTGCACCGCCACCTCGGCCGGGGGCAGCTCGAAGATCAGCCAGCCGTCCCCGGCGTCGACGTGCCCGAACCCCAGCACATCCCGCAGGAACGCCCGGTCGGCATCCGGATCCCGGCTGTAGATGATCACGTGCGCACCGTCGATCACGACGCCTCCGGCCCTCGCGCCTGCACGATCGCGCGCGCCCGGTTCACCGAGTGCGCCGGAACAGCTTGTCCCCGAGCCACACGATCGGATCGTACTTGCGGTCGGCCACCCGTTCCTTCATCGGGATCAGCGCGTTGTCGGTGATGTGGATGCCTTCCGGGCACACCTCGGTGCAGCACTTGGTGATGTTGCAGAAGCCGAGCCCGTGCTCGTCCTGCGCGGCGTCGCGCCGGTCGGCCGCGTCGAGCGGGTGCATCTCCAGCTCCGCGATGCGCATCAGGTACCGCGGCCCGGCGAAGTTCTCCTTGTTCTCCTCGTGATCGCGGACCACGTGGCAGGTGTTCTGGCACAGATAGCACTCGATGCACTTGCGGAACTCCTGCGAACGTTCGACGTCCACCTGCCGCATCCGGTACTCGCCCGGCCCCAGGCCCGCCGGCGGGGTGAACGACGGGATCTCGCGGGCCTTGGTGTAGTTGAACGACACGTCGGTCACCAGGTCGCGGATCACCGGGAAGGCACGCAACGGCGTCACGGTGATCACCTCGTCCTCGGCGAAGGTGGACATCCGTGTCATGCACAACAGTCGCGGCCTGCCGTTGATCTCCGCCGAGCAGGATCCGCACTTGCCCGCCTTGCAGTTCCAGCGCACCGCCAGATCGGCGGCCTGGGTGGCCTGCAGCCGGTGGATGATGTCGAGGACCACCTCGCCCTCGTTCACCTCGACCCGGTAGTCCCGCAGGTCGCCGCCGGCCTCGTCGCCCCGCCAGACGCGGAAGCTCGCCTGGTAGCTCATGCCGTCCTCCCCGGATGCCCGGCCAGCTCGGCCTCGGTGAAGTACTTGCCCAGCTCGTCCAGCTCGAACAGCTCCAGCAGGTCCGCGCGCAGCGGGAGCTGTTCCTGTTCGGCCACCTCGACCCCGGGGATCACCGGATCCGGCCCGGCCACCGCGGAGCAGACCAGCAGCTTGTGCCGCCATTCGGCGTCCATGCCCGGGTAGTCGTCGCGGGTGTGCCCGCCGCGGCTCTCCGTGCGCAGCAGCGCCGCGCGGGCCACGCATTCACTGACCAGCAGCATGTTGCGCAGGTCGACGGCGAGGTGCCAGCCGGGGTTGAACTGCCGGTGCCCCTCCACGGTGACCCGCTTCATCCGTTCCCGGATCTCGCCGAGTTTCGCCAGTGCCTCCCGGATCTCCGGCGCCCGGCGGATGATGCCGACCAGATCGTTCATCGACTGCTGCAGTTCGGTGTGCAGCGAGTACGGATTCTCCGCGGCGCCTTCGGCGGGCGGGTCGAACGGAGCCAGCGCGGTCTTCGCCGCGGAGTCCACATCGGACTCGGCGACCTTCGGCCGCGCCGCACCCAGTCCGTCCACATAGGACGCGGCGCCGAGTCCCGCGCGGCGGCCGAACACCAGCAGGTCCGACAGCGAGTTCCCGCCGAGCCGGTTGGACCCGTGCATGCCGCCGGAGCATTCGCCCGCGGCGAACAGCCCGGGTACGCTCGCCGCCCCGGTGTCCGGGTCGACCTCCACCCCGCCCATCACGTAGTGGCAGGTCGGGCCGACCTCCATCGCCTCCTTGGTGATGTCCACGTCGGCGAGTTCCTTGAACTGGTGGTACATCGAGGGCAGCCGGCGCCGGATCTCCTCGGCGGGCAGCCGGCTGGCGATGTCCAGGAACACCCCGCCGTGCGGCGAACCCCGGCCCTCCTTGACCTCGGAGTTGATCGCCCGGGCCACCTCGTCGCGCGGCAACAGGTCCGGCGTGCGGCGGTTGTTGTCCGTGTCGGCGTACCAGCGGTCGGCCTCTTCCTCGCTGTCCGCGTACTGGCCCTTGAACACCTCCGGCACGTACCCGAACATGAACCGCTGGTTCTCGGCGTTCTTCAGCACACCACCGTCGCCACGTACGCCCTCGGTGACCAGGATGCCCTTCACACTCGGCGGCCAGACCATCCCGGTGGGGTGAAACTGCACGAACTCCATGTTGATCAGCTTCGCGCCCGCGCGCAGGGCCAGCGCGTGCCCGTCGCCGGTGTACTCCCACGAGTTCGAAGTGACCTTGAAAGACTTCCCGATGCCACCGGTCGCGAGCACCACCGCGGGCGCCTCGAAGAGCACGAACCGGCCGCTCTCCCGCCAATAGCCGAACGCGCCCGCGACCGCGCCGCCGTCGAGCAGCAGCTCGGTGACCGTGCACTCGGCGAACACCCGGATCCGGGCTTCGTAATCACCGGAGGACTTGAAGTCCTCCTGTTGCAGCGAAACGATTTTCTGCTGCATGGTGCGGATCAGTTCGAGCCCGGTCCGGTCCCCCACGTGCGCGAGCCGCGGGTAGGTGTGCCCGCCGAAGTTGCGCTGGCTGATCCGGCCGTCGGCGGTGCGATCGAACAGCGCGCCGTAGGTCTCCAGCTCCCAGACGCGGTCCGGCGCCTCCTTCGCGTGCAGCTCCGCCATCCGCCAGTTGTTGAGGAACTTCCCGCCACGCATGGTGTCGCGGAAGTGCACCTGCCAGTTGTCGTTCGGGTTCGCGTTGCCCATCGACGCCGCGCAGCCGCCCTCGGCCATCACCGTGTGCGCCTTGCCGAACAGCGATTTGCACACCACCGCCACCCGCAGGCCGCGTTCGCGCGCCTCGATCACCGCGCGCAGACCGGCGCCGCCGGCACCGATCACCACCACGTCGTAGCTGTGCCGTTCGACCTCGGTCATGAAGTGAGCCACCTCGAAGCTGGGGGGTCTTGACTGCGAAGGGAGGGAGCGGAGGCTAGCCGACGAACCGCGGATCCGCGATCGCGCCGCTGGAGACCAGCAGCACGTACAGATCGGTCAGCACGAGCGTGCCGAGCGTGATCCAGGCGAGCGTCTGGTGCCGGGTGTTCAGCTTGGTCACCCGCGTCCAGATCCAGTACCGGACGGGATGCCGGGAGAAATGCTTGAGCCGCCCGCCGGTGACATGCCGGCACGAATGGCAGGACAGCGTGTAGGCCCAGAGCAGCACCACGTTCGCGACCAGGATCAGGTTGCCCAGCCCGAAACCGAACCCGCTGGGACTGTGGAAGGCCATGATCGCGTCGTAGGTGTTCACCAGCGACACGAGCACCGCGACGTAGAAGAAGTACCGGTGCACGTTCTGCACGATCAGCGGCAGCCGGGTCTCCCCGGTGTAGCGCGCGTGCGGCTCGGCCACCGCGCACGCGGGCGGCGAGAACCACACCGAGCGGTAATAGGCCTTGCGGTAGTAGTAGCAGGTCAGCCGGAAGCCGAGCAGGAACGGCAGCACCAGCGTGCCGAGCGGGAGCCAGCTGGGAAAGTCGCCGAACCAGTGCCCGAAGTGGCTCGATCCCTCGACGCACGAAGTGGAGACACAGGGCGAGTAGAACGGCGTCAGGTAGTGGTAATCCGGCACCCAGTACGCGGTACGCACGAAGGCCCGGATCGTCGCGTAGACGATGAAAGTGGCCAGCCCCAGCACAGTCAGCAGCGGCTGCAACCACCACCGGTCGGTGCGCAGCGTGCGCTCGGCCAGGCGCGCCCGCCCCGGGGAGCGGACGCCGGTACCGGCCCGGCTGACGTCTTCGTCAGCGGGCGCGCTCACCGCTGATCGCGCTTGTAGCCGCCGACGCCTTCGTCATCGGCGCCGCTCCACAGCGCCGGGTCGTACGGGGTGTCCGGGACGGGTACCCGCTCCGCGGGTTTCGCCTGCACGGGGACCGCCTGCGGATGGTCGTCGAGTTCGGCGGTGTCGATGTCGAGCCGTTCGACGTCGTTGGCCAGCCGCCGCACCGCCGAAGCGTCGCCGTATCGGGAGCGCAGGGCGCCCACGCACTGCCGTAACTGGCCGATGGTGCGTCGCAGTTCGGAGAGTTCTGTGGTGGACATCGATAGCCTCCCTGGTGGGTGGGGCCGTGCAGTGCGGGCCGAGGAATCACCTCGTCCCTCACGACTCTGCCTCGCGTCGCGCTGTGTGACAAGTAGCACATTTGCCGGAGTGTTGCCGGGCGAGCGGGACTACTGGGGTGGGGCGCAGATAGGGGCCGCCGACAGGGGTTGCCGACGCCTTCCGGACCTGTGTGCGAGGTGAGCGAGCCAAGGCATTGATGTGACACACATCACTCACGAGTGCCGACCGCTTCGCCGCGAAGCCTCACGGATACGCATGGTGACCACTTGGTGACGGCGCTCGCCGGTGAGCCGCCGGAGGGCCGGCCGAAAACTGCGACTCGATGCCGAGGTCGCCGGACCACGGGGAGGCCTATGGATTATTCCACGATGACGAACTGCCTTCGCCATTACTTATGATTCTTTCGGGAACAAAAACACCTGAACGGATCATTCGTTGATCACTGATCTTTGAGTAATCTCGATTCAGTGCGCTGAGGGGGCAGTGCGACACCCGTACCGCTCCCTGGTCGACGGTCGGCCTGCGCCGTTGGGGGGCGATGTCGTGGTCTTCACGATTTTCTCGATGCCCGGACGCACCGACGCGGTGGAGCACGCCCGCGAGATCGGAAATCCGCCGAGGACCCGCCAGGAAAGCAGACTGCCGGGGATCTCTGCCGCCGGGCGGTAAAGCGCGGCGGGATCCGCAGGAAAACCAGTCTGCGAGCACAACCCAGCCATCCGTGCGAAGTTCCGGCTCGGGGCCGGTCCCGGCGACCGGGCGGGACGAGGGGAGCGCGTCTGATTCGCATGTCCAGTACCGAAAGTTGTCAGATCGACATACCCGTCCCGGCCATCCCGTCCGGTTCCGGCGAGCTGGGATTTCCGGCCACGCACGCGCCGGCGGTGATCCGGCTGTCCGGCTCGGTGGAGGTGGCCGGTGGCGGCACCGTCCAGCCCATCCGGCCGGGCGCGCTGCGCGCCGTGTTCGTCGCGCTGGTGCTCGAAAACGGCCGCTACGTGTGCCGCCAGCGGCTGCTCGATCTCCTGTGGGACGAGTGCCCGCGGTCGGCGCCGGTCAACCTGCGCGGGTACATCTCCCGGCTGCGCCACGATCTCGCCGCCATCGATCCGGTGCTCGGCGAGTCACTGGTGACACTCAAGGGCGCGGGCTGCCACTACGCGCTGCAGATCCCGGACGCCGCGGTGGACGTCCGGCATTTCCAGCACCACGCCGAACACGGTGATCAGCAGCGAAGAGCCGGTGACCGCCGGGGTGCGGCGCGGCATTTCCGCGCCGCGCTGTCCGCGTGGCGCGGCCCGCTGGGCCCCGGATGCGCCGGGTCGAGACGGCTGGACGCCCTGTTCGAGACCTACCACGAGCGGTGCCTCACGGTGCGCGAACGATACGCCGAATCCCTGCTCCAGCTGGGTCATACGCTGGAGCTGGTACCCGGTCTCCGGGAGTTGCTGCGCAGCGCGCCGTTGCGGGAAGGGGCCTGGTGCCTGCTCCTGCGCGTGACCTACCTCGGCGGGGATCTCGACGCCACCATGGGTGCGTGGCACGAGGCCGTCGCCACCCTGGCCGACCACGGTCTCGACCCCTCCGCGGAGATGGTCCGGCTGCACCTGGCGATCCTCCGCCGCGACGACGCGGCGATCCGGAATCCGTGCCACATCCCGGGTAGCCGGGCGCCCCGTTAGCGCGGATCGTCCACCAGGTTGTTCCGCCAGGCCCAGACGGCGACCTCGACCCGATTGCGGGCGCCGATCTTCTGCTGCGCCGTGGTCAGGTGCCCTTTCACCGTCGAGAGAGAAAGGTGGATTTCCGCGCAGATCTCGGTATTGCTGAGCCCCTTTCCGGCCGCCGCGACGATTTCGCGTTCCCGTTCGGTCAGCACGTCCGGGCCCGGCCCGGCGCCCGATCGAATACCTTTCAGTTTCGTCAGCAGGGTGAGCGTGATCTGCGGGGAGAGCAACGCGTCCCCGCGCACGGCCGCGCGTACCCCGGCGATCAGCAGCTCGGGTTCGGAATGCTTGAGAATGAAACCGAGCGCCCCGTTGGTCAGCGCCTCGGTGACGTAGGACTCCAGATCGAAGGTGGTCAGGATGACCACCTTCGGCGCGGCGGGCAGCTCGGTGAGCCGGCGGGTCAGGGTCAGCCCGTCGAGCCGGGGCATCTGGATGTCCACCAGACACACGTCCGGCTGAGTCTGCTTGGCCAGCCGCAGCGCCTCCACCCCGTCCCCCGCCTCGGCCACGACCTGGAGATCCTCGTGGCTGTCGAGGATGAACCGGAATCCCGCGCGCACGAGTTCCTGGTCGTCGGCCAGCAGGATCCTGATCACGGCCTGCGCACCGGCAGCATCGCCTCGACCTCCCAGCCGGTGTCCGACCGGCCCGCGTGCAGCTCGCCTCCGTGCAGCTGCGCACGCTCGACCATGCCGACGATGCCGTATCCCCGGCGCCGCTCCGGGCGGCCCCGCGTGCCCGGCGCCCCGTCGTCGCGCACCCGCACGCAAAGCCGTCCGGCGCCGGTGACAGCGATTTCGACGACGGCCCGGGTGGCGTCCCGCGCGTGCCGGCTGACGTTGGTGAGCGATTCGGTGACGATGCGCAGCGCGGAACTCTGCAGCTCGCCCGGCAGCCGTTCGGGCAGATCGATCCGCACGTCCACCGGCACCGCGCAGCGTCCGGCGGCCTGCGCCACGGCGTCGGCGAGATCGGTGCTGCCCGGGCTGTCCTCGAACCGCAGGGTCTGGACGAGCTGACGGGTCGCTTCGAGCGCCGCCGTGCCTTCGCGCACGATCAGCTCGACGAACGGCGAACCGGTCCCGTCGTCCCGGTTCGCCCAGCGCTGCGCGTTCGCGGTGACCACGATGCTGGTCACGTGGTGCGCCACCACGTCGTGCACCTCGCGGGCCATCGCCAGCCGCTCCGCCTGACGGGCCGCGGCGACCTCCGCGGCGGCGGCTCTGGCCCGATCGGCGACCCGGCCGCGCAGGAACAGCCCGCCGAGCACGCTGCCCGCGCACAACGCCAGCCCGAATCCGGTGAGTTCGACCGGGCGGATACCGGCGGCCACCCCGAGCATGCCGAACTGCACGCCCGACGCCGCGATCAGCACCGCGGCCGCGCCCCCGGCGGCCGCGGCCGGATTCGAGCCGATCACCTCGGCCGCGACGACCACGAGACTGGCCAGGCTGGCGACGTGCAGGCCCACCGAGCCGTGTTCGACGCTGGTGAGCAGCGCACTGCCGATGATCACGGCCAGCGCGGCGAGGATCGCGACGCGCTGCGGATGCAGCACCGAGAGCACGGCGAGCACACAGGTGACGAGCATCTGCGTGACCGCGATGAAAGTGCCCGCGGTCCAGGAGCTGGTGCCCGTGAGGTCGGCCGCGATCAGGACCAGCAGCACCACCGCGACCGGCCACTGGCGACGCACCAGCGTGGCCGCCGTCGCGCTCAGCTCACCCGTCACCGCAGTGCTTTCCCTCCGTCCCCGGCCCGGCGGGACTGCCTCTCGCGTCACCAGGTGACCGGCAGCTTCCGCGCTCCGTAGACTACCGCGTACGGAGAGTACTCGGGTTCGGCGGCGACCGGCGCGAGTCCGGGGAATCGGCGGAACAGCCGTGGCAGAGCCGTTTCCAGCTGTGTCCGGGCCAGTGGCGCGCCAAGGCAGTGGTGCAAGCCGTGCCCGAATGCGACGTGTGTCGCCCGGCCGCGCCGGATGTCGAGCCGGTCCGGATCCGGGGTGTACGCGGGATCGCGGTTGGCCGCCGGCAGCGAGCACAGGACGAGGCTCCCCTTGGGCACGGTGGTGTTCTGCAGCCGGATCTCCGCGGTGGTCAGCCGCAGTGTCGCCGAATGGACGACCGACAGCCAGCGCAGCAGCTCCTCCACCGCGGGCCGGACGGCCGCCGGGTCGTCCCGGACGAGTGCCAGCTGGTCGGGATGCCATAGCAGGGCCTGGGTGCCGAGCGCGAGCATGCTCGCCGTGGTCTCGTGTCCGGCGACCAGCACCAGCGTGGCGATGCCGGTCAGCTCGTCGCGGGTGAGTTCGTCCGGATGGTCGCGGACCAGCCTGCCCAGGATGTCCTCGCCCGGTGCGGCCAGCGCCGCCGCGGCCAGCGAGGCCATGTACTCCCGGTTCTCCCGCGCCGCTGCCAGCCGGCTCCCGGTTTCCAACGAGACGTCGAACAGGCGGCCCGAGCGGGCCTGGAACTCCGCGCGGTCGGCTTCCGGAACGGCGAACAGCTCGCAGATCACGAGCAGCGGGATCGGCATCGCGAACTCCGTGACCAGGTCCGCCGGCCGGCCCGCGGCGGCCAGCGCGTCCAGCCGGGCGTCCACGATTATCTCGATGCGCGGCCGCAGATCCCGCATCCGGGCCTGGGTGAATTCCCTGGCCAGCAACCGGCGCAGCCGGGTGTGCTCCGGCGGGTCCTGCACCAGGATGTTGCCCGCCCTGGCCCGGGCGAGCTGCTCGGGCGAGGCCGGCTCGGCGCCGCGCCTGCGCGAGAAGTCGGCGGCGTTGCTGAACCGGGTGCTGTCCCCGAGCACCGCGCGCACGTCCTCGTACCGGGTGACGAGGAAGGCCGGCTGCCCGAACTCGGTGTCCACAGTGGACAGCTCGGCCCGCGCGCGGCAGGCGTGGAGTTCCGGCACCGGGTCGACCCCGCACCGCCGCATGTGCATCGGCATGTCCGGCATTCCGTGCTGGTCGGTCATCCTTGGCCCCGTTCCGCCAGCAGCGCCGTGACGAGCGGGAGCAGTTCACCGAACGGGCAGGGCGCGCCGACGTTGTCCGCCCCCGTCCGCATGCTGTACCCGGCTCGCGGCTCGGCGATGCGGATGTGCGGCCGGGTTTCGAGGCGCTGCCGGTGATCCCGGTAGGCGGCGCTTTCGAAACCGCCCGGCGGCAGCGAAGGCGCCAGCACGATCGGCGCGGTGGTGCATTGCAGCGCCAGCATGACCGGGGTGTCGCACTGGCCCAGCGCCAGCCTCGACAGGAAGTGCAGCGTCGCCGGGTAGACGAGGATCACGGTGGCCCACTGCGCGATGTCCACGTGATCCGGGTTCAGCGGCTCGTCCGTCCCCCATTCGTCGACGAAGGCCTTGCGCCCGGTCACCGCGGTGAGCGTGGTCCTCGTCAGGAAACGCAGGCTCTGGCGGGTGAGCGCGATCCGGATCGGCCCGCCGCCGGTGAGCGCCTCCAGCTCCAGCACCCCCGCGGGCAGCGCGGAGACGGCGGGCGCTCCGGTACCGATCACCAGGAACCGTTGCCCGGCAAGATGATCGGCGATCTCCGGGGGTGGCTCGGGCCGGGTCACCGACGCGCTCCGACCGGGCGCGGTCCCCGGCACCGCGGCGCCGGACGGTGCCGACGGCGGCAGCCGGGTAGTGGAGTGGTCATCACCGAACCTCCTTCGGACGCGGCCCACGGCCGCGTCGCGGCTCCCGGAAAAGGCTGTGAAGGGTCCCTTCACGGTCCCTGAGGCTGTGAAGGGACCCTTCACAGCTTTCGGCAGGGGTAGGCGCAGCCGGCCGCGCCGCACCCTCCGCGAGCCACAAAGGCGAGGGGACCCGCCCCGGCCACGCGGCTCGCAGCAGGGTCAGGCAGACCCCCGCCTTGCCCATCATCAGGCCGGGCACGTTGGTGCCGCTGACCTTGCCGAAGGTGAACCCCTCCGCCCGGATCCCGGTGCACAGGCCGCTCAGCAGGAGCGCACGGTGCCGGGCCGCGAGATCGGCCGCCGGGTCGCCGTCGAGCACCTGCGCGGCGAGCGTGAGGAACTCGATCGAGCCGGCGGTGCCGTGGCACAAGGACTGACCGGGCAGCGCACCCGCCTCGGCGACCGCGGTCACCGCCGCCGCGGCTTCCTCCCGGAACCGTTGTTCGCCGGTGATCCGGTAGGCCAGCAGGCGCGAGATCCCGATTCCGGTCGCGCCGTGGCACCACAGCGTCGGGTGCCGCTGGCCGCTGCCGGTATTGTCCGGGAAATCGCGCAGATCCCGCCACACCGGACGGCCGGGAATCCGGAGCGACGCGTCGTAGGTGAGGCCCCGCAGGCCCAGTTCGGTGGCGGACGGGTCGTCGAACCGGGCGCCCGCGCGCAGCAGCGCCCAGCCGATTCCGGCGCTGCCGTGGGAAAATCCACCGAGCAACGGGTCACCGGGGCGAGGCGCCCAGCCGACACCACCACCGGCAGGCACGGCCAGCTCCCCGAGCCGTTCCACGCACGCCGCGGCCAGCTTCGCCAGCGTCGCCTGCTCGGTCTCCGTGCGGGTCTCCAGTGCGGCTGTGACCGCGAGGCAGCCCGCGACGCCGGAGATCAGGTCCGGTGACGTAGTGGTCCGGACCGCGTCGTGCAGACGTCCGGCGACGGCCGCCACCAGCACGCGATGCGCGTCGTCTGCCGTGCACCGGCCCACTTGGTCCACTGTGTACAGTGCGCCGGCCAGCCCGGCGTAGGCGCCGAGCGGAAGGCTGCCGCCGGACTCGGCGAAGCGCGTCAGCTCGGCGAGGACCGGCTGTAGTGCCCGCCGGCCGAGGTCGGCATGGCGAGCGGACCCGGTGAGCGCCGCGGCGTGCGTGTAGACGAGCGCCATGCCGGCGAGCCCGTCGTAGAGCGAGGTAGACAGCGGCTTGAAGGTGAGGGATTCGTCGGCGGCCCCGTCCAGGCCGATGCCGATCCAGGTGACGTCGTCCCGGCCGGTCAGCGCGCCTTCCGCCAAGTGGTCCAGACCTGCTTCGGCCAGCTCGGCCACCGAGGTGCCCCCGGCCGACGGCACCGTTTCCCCCAAAGCGGGCGGGCAACCCGGGAGCGCGGACAGCGAGTCGGCGATGATCTGCAGCTGGACCGCGCGATGCGTACCGCCGAGCCCGGCCAGGGTCCGCTCCACGTGGCGGATCGGCGGCTCGGCCCAGTAATCCGGGGCCACCACGGTGTTCTCGGCCCGCAGATGCCGGGAATCGGCCCGGCAGGTGAAGCTGGGGATGTCGCCGGCGAGCAGCTGACGGCGTTCGGACTCGACCACCGGCGCCAGCGACGGCCGGTCGCGCACCGCGGTCCACAGCTTGTCGAGCAGCTCGTCCTGGTCCTTGCCGTCCCGCAGATAACGCGGGTGCCGGGCTTCGTAGAGGAACAGGTCGTAGCGCCGGGTGTTGCGCAGAACCACCCGGATCGGCGTCGAGGCGAATTCCCCGACCAGCGCGGCGAACACGTCCCGGTGCGCGGCGATGGCGTCGTAGGCCTCGGTGAAGCCGGACAGGATCGCCGGCGCGTGCGGCCCTGGCGTCGCCGGCACGCCGGCCACGGTGGGCCGCCCGGACGACTCGCCGAGTTCACGATGACGTGCCTCGATCGCGGGCTCGTCGGTGAACGCGCCGGTGAGCCAGGGCAGCGGACGGGCCGAGCGGCATCGTCCCCCTCCGCCGATCGCGCTGAAGTCCGCCCCGGGGCTGACCCCGTCACCGAATGCCCGCTGCGGCAGCATCGCCGTGGCGAGCACACTGCGCCCCAGCAGGTCCACGGCCCGGTCGTAGGCGCCGGTGGCCTCGGGGCCAGGGGTGTCCGGCGGCTGGAAGACAGTCTCCAGATCGATCGGCACCGGCTGGTCGGCGGCCGCGATGAGATTGCCGGTGTGCAGATCGGTGGTGCCGAACACGTGCAGCACGGCCAGTACCGCGCCGAGCCGGTGGTAGAAGCGGTCGAGCGCGGCAGGTTCCGCGGCGTCCTTCCTCGCCACGTGTTCGCACCAGCCGTATCCGGGACGGGCCAGCACCTTCGCGGCACGCAACCCCGATCCGGTCAGTCCATTGAGGACTTCGACGGCGCGGGCGTAGAGCTGCTCGGGCTCGACCGGCCGCGGCTTGTAGACCAGCCGGGTGCCGTCCTGGAATTCCAGCAGGCTCGCCGTCCGGCCGTGATGATGCCGGTCCCCCAGGCCCGGCCGGATCGCGACCAGCGGGCCCGCGTCCACCGGCAGCAGCTCCGTCTCACGCAACAGGACGTGGTCCTGATCGAATCGGCGCAGCGTCTCACGACTCGACTCCACCCAGGTGCGGCCCGCTTCGACGAGCATCCGGCCGAGCACCGGATATCGGCGCCAGAGCCCGGCGAGATAGCCCGGATCGGCCAGGATCCGGGTGTCGTAGTCGAGGTAGCGATCCCGTGAGGTGGCACCGCGAAGCAGCCCGACCTCCCGGAACCGGTGCACCTCGGTGATCAACGGCCGGTGCACCACCGTGACGAGCAGGTCGTCCAGATCCACGGCCAACGCCCCGAGCACCGTGGGCGCACAGGAATGCTTCAGCGGCGACCGGCGCAGCTCGACAGCGAGCCGCTCCGCATAGTGATCGGAGATCGGGCGGACCACGCCGGCGAACAGCAGCTCGTCGTAGGTTTCCCCGTACAGCCGGGTCTTTCGCGGTTCGTCCCGGGAGAACGGCTTCGCGGCCAGCGCGGCGCGCAACTCGCCCGGCCAGTCGGGCACCGTGTCCGCGGCGCGATAACTCACCGCGGTGATGAGCGTGGCGAACGATTCCGCGGTGTGCCCGGCCGCGCTGAGGCGCCGGTGAAAAGTCTTTTCGTCGAGATACGCGGAATCCTGCCACCGGCGCATTTCCCCGGGATCGGGTTCGGCACCGTCCCCGGGCACGGCGATCCGCTCATGCAGAAAACTCGACCTTGCCACGCTTCCGGGAATCACCGGTGTTCTCCCTTCTCCGAGGCCGGCCCGGGCGGACGGGCCCGGGCCGGCCGGCGCATTCCTGATGCGGATCAGCAGTTGCACTCCGCAGTGAGGGTGCAGATGAAGCCGCTGCTCAGCAGCGACGGCGTGCGGGTCTCCCGCAGCTCGTCCGCGGCCAGTTCACCGAAGCCGGCGCCGGCCCGGTCGGCGAACTGCTCACCCGTGTCGGCAAAGGAAATCTCGTTCATCTGAGTTTCTCCGTTCCCTCTCGGTATCGCCCGGCGGCATTGCCGGGCTCATTCCACGGTAAGGAGCGGAAGTACAGCGCGAGTACACCGTGCGTACATCGGGCCGCCGGTTCATTCGTCGGCCAGCGCCGCGACCACCGAAACCCTGGTCGCATTCCGGGTGGGCAGCAGAGAGGCGAGCGCGGCCGCCGCCCCGGCTCCGGCGACGAGCGCGATCAGCACTCCCCACGGCACGGTCAGCGTGATCCGGGTGTTGATGACGCGCGCCGCGGCGAGCCCGAACGCCGTGCCGAGCACGACCCCGAGCACCCCGCCGATCAGCCCGAGCAGCAGTGCCTCGGTGGTCAGCATCCCCCGGATCTTGGCGATCGGGAACCCCAGCGCACGCAGGACCGCGGTCTCCCGGGTCCGTTCGAGCACCGACAGCGTCATCGTGCTCGAAATGCCCAGCAAGGAAATGACGATCGCCAGCGCCAGCAGCGCGGTGACGAAGGACGTGACCTGGCCGAGGGTCCGGGCGAGCTGATCGTGCGCGTCGTAGGTGGAGGTGACCCGCGCGGTCGGGAAGGCCGCGGTGGCCGCGTCGACCACCGCCCTGGCGTCGGCCGGGCTGGTCCCGGCGGCGAAGTCGACGAGGACCAGCGCGTCACCGGTGCCGGGGAACAGCGCGTCGAACCGGTCCGGGGACACGATCGTGCGAGGCACGGCCGGTCCGGTCACCACCGCCGCGACCGGCATCGCGACGGTGCGGTCCCCGATCCGGAAGCCGACGGTGTCCCCGGCCCGCACCCCGAGATCCTGCGCCCGTTCCGGCCGCAGGGCGACCCCGCCGTCGCGGAGCCCGTCCAGCGATCCGCTGAGCACCTTCGGCCGGATCGCCCCGGCGAGGGTGCTCACCATGGTCTCGCCGTCCTTCGCCGCGGCCGGCGCCTCGCGGACCTCGGTGACGACCGCGCCGGGAGCCGCCTGCAGCTGCCCGGCCACCGCCCGCGGGATGACCGGACCGTTGTTCGCACCGGGACGCTGGATCAGGAAGTCCGCGGGCAGCGCCTGCCCGATGCCGACGTCCACAGAGGACTCCAGCGAACTCGTGATCACGGTGATCCCCGCGGTCAGCGTGATCCCGATGACCAGCGCCAGCGCGGTGGTGGCGGAGCGGCGGGGCTTGCGCAGGGCGTTGCCCGCGGCGAGCCGGCCGGGCACGCCCAGCGCCCGGCGCAAGGGGAATCCGGCCGCCCGCACCAGGATCCGGACCAGCGCCGGCCCGGCCGCGACCGTGCCGAGGAAGAACAGGATCCCGCCCAGCCCGACCAGGACCAGCCCGGACTGGCCGTTGCCGCCGGACAGCCCGGCCAGCGCGGCGAGCAGCCCCGCCGTGCAGAGCCCCGCGGCGAACACCCGGCGCACCCAGCCCAGCTTGCCGCCCGCCGAGGGCTCCTGCCCCGCGGTCAACGCGCTGACCGGCTTCGTCGCGGTCGCCACCCGGGCCGGGACCAGCGCGGCCCCCACGGTCGCGAGGGTGCCCGCGGCGAAGCTGAGCAGCAACGCGCCCGGGCCGACCGAGAGGGAGTCCATCGCGACCGCGCCGCCGAGGGAGTTCACGACCGGCATCAGGAGCCAGGCGACCCCGACGCCCAGCGCGCTCCCGAGGAGCGACGCCACCGCACCGACGATCGCGGATTCGGCGAGCACCGCGCGGAACACCTGCCCGCGGGAGGCGCCGAGGCACCGGGTGAGCGCGAGTTCCCGGGTCCGCTGCGCGACCAGGATGATGAACGTGTTGTAGATGACGAACCCGGCCACGAACAGGGCGACGATCGCGAACAGCACCAGCCCGGCGCGCAGCACCACCGGGTCGACACCGCTGCCCGCGGCCTGTTCGCGGGCGAAGTCCTGGCCGTCGACGACCCGGTACGGCCCGTTCCCGATCGCCGTGCGCATCGCGGGCACGAGCGCGGCCGGGTCGGCACCGGCGACGTCGATCTCCGCGTAACCGGTCTTCCCGGTGACCGCGCGGGCGTCCGCCTCGGTGAAGCCCATCGCCCCGTGCAAGGAGAAATCCCCCTGCCCGCGCACGTTCACCGTGCCGGACACGCGGAACTGCCGCGGCTGCCCGCCGGCGAAATCGAGCACGGACACCGTGCCGCCGATCGGCACGCCGAGCGAGGTCGCGGTCTGATCGGCGAGCACCGTCTCCCCGGCCGCGGGCAGCCGTCCGCCGGACAACGTCGTCCGCAGGGTGGTGGAGAAGCCGACCGGCGCGTCCCGGCGCGGACGGCCGTCGGCGCCGAGCACGGTGACGTCCCCGCTCACCATGCCGTCCGCCTGGCGCACTCCGGGGAGACCGGCGATCCGGCCGAGCGATTCCGCCGGCAGCGGGCGCAGCTGGTTCTCCGTGGTGGCGACCGCGGAGACCTTGGCCGCGTTCCCGACCACCTGACTGTCCACAGTGGCCTGAAGAGTGTCCCCGAGCACCAGCGTGCCCGCGACGAACGCGGATCCGAGCAGCGTGGCGAGCGCGGCCAGCAGCATCCGCCGGTAGTTGCCGCGCAGATTCGCCAGGAGCAGCCGCTTCACCGGCGGACCGCCCGTCCGAGCGCCTTCATGGTGTCGAGCACCTGTTCCTCGGTGGGGCGCGGCAGCTCCCCGGCGACCAGGCCGTCACGCAGGAAGACCACGCGATCGGCGCAGGCCGCGGCGAACGGGTCGTGCGTCACCATGACGATCATCTGCCCCAGCTCCCGCACCGAGGACTGCAGGAAGCGCAGCACGTCGGTACGGGACACCGAATCGAGGTTGCCGGTCGGCTCGTCCGCGAAGATGACCTCCGGCCGGGCGATCATCGCGCGCGCCACCGCCACCCGCTGCTGCTGGCCGCCGGACATCTCCGAGGGCCGGTGGCCGAGCCGGTCGGTGAGGCCGACGATCCGGACCACGTGGTCGAACAGCCGCTCGTCCACCGGTTTCCCGGCGATCTCCAGCGGCAGCAGGATGTTCTCCCGCGCGGTCAGCGTGGGCAGCAGGTTGAAGCTCTGGAAGATGAACCCGATCCGGTCCCGGCGCAGCGCCGTCAGCCCGGCGTCGTTCAGCTGCTCCAGCTTGGTCCCGTGGATCTCCACGCTGCCCGAGGTGACCGAGTCCAGCCCGGCCAGGCAGTGCAGCAGCGTGGACTTGCCCGAGCCCGACGGTCCCATCAACGCGGTGAACATCCTGGGGTGGAACGACACGTCGACCCCGCGCAGCGCCTCGACGAGGCCGGGCCCGGTGCCGTAGCTCTTGCGGACGCCGCGCGCCCGGACCGTGGTGGTGGCCTGCGGCGGGCTCGACAAGTTGGTGTGGATCACGGCACCATGGTCCGGCGCGGGGGCGTCGCGCACACCGGCCTGCGGGCCGGTCGTCCCGGCCTGGAGGCCGGAATTCCGGTGCGGCACGCTCGTCCGGATGGCGAGGCGAAGGGGGATCATGGGGAAGCCTGCACTGCCCTGCGGTTCGTGGCCGACACCGTTGACCTCCGCGGCGGTGACCACCGCCGTCGCCGGTCCGGGGGAAGCCATTCCCGGGAGCGGGGTGTTCTGGGCCGAGATGCGACCGGACGAGGCCGGGCGCACCGTGTTGCTGCGCCTGCTCGGCGACGTCCGATCCGAGGTGCTGCCCGCGGGCACGGACGTGCGCAGTTCGGTGCACGAGTACGGCGGCGGCGCGTGGTGGCTTCACCCGGGCAGCCCGGGTGCGGTCTGGTATGTCGACGGCGGCGACCAGCGGGTGCGGGTCCTCGAAGCGGACGGCGAACTGGTGCCGCTGACCCCGGAACCGGCGTTCCCCCGCGCGGACCGCTACGCCGACGGGCACGTCAGTCCCGACGGCACCTGGCTGGTCGCCGTACGAGAGCGGCATCAGGTGCCGGGTGGCCCGCCGGATCAGGTGCGCAACGAGGTGGTCCGGCTCCGCGCGCATGTCCCCGGCGAGCCGGAAGTTCTCGTCACCGGCTCGGATTTCGTTGCTGCGCCCCGGATCTCCCCCGACGGGCGACAGCTGGCCTGGCTGGCCTGGGACCATCCGTCGATGCCCTGGGACGACGTCCGGCTGCAGGTGCGCGACCTGGCCTCAGGCACCGAGTCCGTGGTCGCCGGCGGGCCGGGGGAAGCGGCCGCGGAACCGCAGTGGCAGCCGGACGGTTCGCTCACTTTTCTCTCCGATCGCACCGGATGGTGGAACCTCTACCGCTGGACACCCGGCCACGGTGTGACCCTGCTCGTGGTGCTCGACGCGGAGATCGGTGTGCCGGGCTGGGCGCTGGGTGGTTCGCGCTACGCCGTCCTCGATGATGGCCGGATCGTGTACGCCTGTTCCCGGAACGGGTCCGACTCGCTCACCGTGCAGTGTCCGGACGGCGGAAGGACCGAGCTGGACCTGCCGTTCACTGCGATCCGTTCGGTGCGCGCGGACGGCCCGGCGGCGTTCGTGTGCGTCGCCGGCAGCCCGGTGACGGAGCCCCTGGTGTACCGCGTGACGCTGGCCGGGGACGGCGCCGAGGCGAGCGCCCTGCAGCCCCGCCGGGAACTCGGCCTGGCCCCCTCGGACATCTCCGTCCCCGAGCCTGTCGACTTCCCGTCGGTCGATCTGGCCGGCGCACCCCGAATCGGCCACGCGCTGTACTACCCGCCGGCCGGTCCCTACCGCGGGACCGAAGGCGAACTGCCACCGCTGCTGGTGGTCCTGCACGGCGGGCCGACCGCGGCGGCGATGCCGGTCTTCGACGCCGGCCTGCAGTACTGGACCAGCCGCGGCTTCGCGGTCGCAGACGTCAACTATGCGGGTTCATCCGGGTACGGCCGGGCCTACCGAGAGCTGCTGCGCGGCGCCTGGGGTGTGCTGGACGTGGCGGATTGTGTTGCCGTGGCACGACTTCTGGCCGGCACCAGGCGCGTGGACCCGCGCAGGATGGCCATCCGCGGCAGCTCGGCGGGCGGCTTCACCACGCTGGCCGCGCTGGTCGCGGAGGACACCCCGTTCTCCGCCGGCGCCGATCACTTCGGGATCGCCGACCTCGAAGCGCTGGCCGGAGAGACGCACAAGTTCGAATCGCGCTACCTGGAATGCCTCATCGGCCCCTACCCTGCGGAGCGGGAACGCTACCGCGCGCGTTCGCCGATCACCCGGGCGGACCGGTTGCGCACCCCGCTCATCGTGCTCCAGGGGGACGAGGATCCGATCGTGCCGCGCGCTCAGTCGGAGATACTGGTGAACGCCCTGCGGGAGCACCGCGTTCCGGTGGCCTACCTGAGGTTTCCCGGGGAGCAGCACGGATTCCGGCAGGCCGCGAACGTCTGTCACGCGCTGGATGCCGAACTGTGGTTCTACTCGCGGATCTTCGGCTTCCCGGCGCCGCCGGACGTCGCACCGGTGGAGATCGAGAACCTCTGAGCGGACCGTGCCCTTCGGTGCACCTCCGATGCGGTCGGCGGGCAGTCTCTCTGAATCGATTTTGTTTCCCGGAGGTTTCCAGGCTACGGTGGTAACCGTCACGTTCCAGCGACGCCACCGCCGCCGTCCCGCGAACCCCATCATTCGTGAGCCGGGAGCCGGAGATGAGCCACCCGACCGTCGCTGTCCATCCTGTCGTCGCCGAAGTCACCGACCGTATCGCCGCGCGGAGCGCGGAGACGCGCGCGGCGTACCTCGCCCGTAGTGCCGCCGCCTACGAAGAGGGACCCGTACGGCGCGGCCTTGCCTGCAGCAACCTCGCGCACGGATTCGCCGCGATGGAGGGCGTGGACAAGCAGGCGCTCCGACAGCTGCGCGCACCCGGTGTGGCGATTGTGTCTTCGTACAACGACATGCTCTCCGCGCATCAGCCGATGCAGGACTATCCGTCGTGGCTGAAGAAATCCGTGCGTACGGCCGGGGGCGTCGCACAGTTCGCCGGCGGTGTGCCCGCGATGTGCGACGGCATCACGCAGGGGCGGCCGGGCATGGAGTTGTCCCTGTTCAGCCGCGAAGTGATCGCGATGGCGACGGCGATCGCGTTGTCGCATGACATGTTCGACGCGACGCTGTTGCTGGGTGTGTGCGACAAGATCGTGCCGGGGCTGTTGATCGGGGCGCTGTCGTTCGGGCATCTGCCGGCGATCCTCGTGCCGGCCGGGCCGATGAACTCGGGCCTGCCGAACAAGGACAAGGCAGCCGTGCGACAGCGGTACGCCGAGGGCCTCGCCACGCGCGAAGAGCTGCTCGACGCCGAAGCCGCGTCGTACCATTCGGCCGGCACCTGCACGTTCTACGGCACTGCCAACTCCAACCAGATGGTGGTGGAGGTGATGGGCCTGCACCTGCCCGGCGCGAGCTTCGTGCAGCCGAACACCCCGCTGCGGCAGGCGCTCACCGAGGAGGCCGGGCGGCGCGTCGTCGCGCTGTCCCGTGGCGAGGAGTACACGCCGGTTTCGCAGGTGCTGGACGAAAAGGCGTTCGTGAACGGCATCATCGCGCTGCTGGCCACCGGCGGGTCGACGAACCACACGATGCACCTGGTCGCGATCGCCGCGGCTGCGGGGATTCAGCTGAGCTGGGACGACTTCTCGGATCTGTCGGCTGTGGTTCCGTTGCTGGCACGGGTGTACCCGAACGGCAGCGCGGACATCAACCACTTCCACGCCGCGGGCGGAATCCAGTTCCTGGTGGGCACGTTGCTCGATGCCGGTCTGCTGCACGAGGACGTGCACACGGTGGCGGGCTTCGGGCTGCGCCGCTACACGCAGGAACCGATCCTGTCCGACGGCGAGCTGGTGTGGCGCGACGTGCCCACGCGCAGTCTCGACGAAGAGGTGCTGCGTCCGGTGTGGCGTCCCTTCGCGTCGGACGGCGGATTGCGGATGGTGGCAGGGAATCTGGGACGCGCGGTCACGAAGGTGTCGGCTGTCGCGCCGGAACACCGCGTCGTGGAGGCGCCGGCGCGGGTGTTCACGACGCAGGAGGAGTTCACTGCCGCGTTCCGGGCCGGGGAGCTGGATCGGGATGTGGTCGTGGTGGTGCGACAGCAGGGCCCGCAGGCCAACGGAATGCCGGAGCTGCACGGCCTGACGCCCGCGCTGGGTGTGCTGATGGATCGCGGATTCCGCGTCGCGCTGGTCACCGACGGCCGGATGTCCGGTGCCTCGGGCAAAGTCCCGGCGGCGATCCAGGTGACGCCGGAAGCCGCGGTGGGCGGCCCGATCGCCCGGATCCGCGACGGTGACCTGATCCGCTTCGACGCCCGGACCGGCACCCTCGATGTGCTGGTCACCGACGATGAGCTGGCCGCCCGCGCCCTGACCGACGCACCACCGTCGGAAGCGGCGTGGCACGGCACCGGCCGGGAACTCTTCGGCGCGATGCGGCGTGCCGTCGGACCGGCCGACCAGGGCGCGAGCGTTTTCGGCGCGCTCACTCCGGAACTGGACCTCGCCCGCGGCGTTCCGGCGTTCGGCCAGGGAACAATGACAGTGCCCTCGTACGCGCTCCACACCCAGGAGGTCGGTCAGTGACCACCGGCACGGACTTGCTCGCCCTCTCCCCCGTCATGCCCGTCGTGGTGATCGACGACGTCGACGACGCGGTGCCGACGGCCCGTGCTCTGCACGCCGGCGGGATCGGGGTGATCGAGCTGACGCTGCGTACGCCGGTCGCGCTCGCCGCGATCGAACGCGTGGCCACCGAGGTCCCGGACATCGTCGTCGGCGCGGGCACAGTGACCTCGTCGGCGCAAGCCCGGCAGGCCGCCGAAGCGGGCGCGAAATTCCTGGTGACTCCGGGGTGCACGGACGCTCTGCTGGACGCCGCGTTCGCGACCGGGCTGCCGTTCCTGCCGGGTTCGAGCACGGTGTCGGAAGCCATGCGACTCGCCGAGCGGGGGTTGCACGCGCTGAAGTTCTTCCCGGCGGAGGCCAGCGGAGGCGCGGCGTTCCTGAAGTCGATCGCCGGTCCGCTGCCCCAGCTGCGGTTCTGCCCGACGGGCGGCATCACGGTGTCGTCCGCGCCGTCCTACCTCGCACTGCCGAACGTCGGCTGCATCGGCGGCTCGTGGCTGACCCCGGCGAAACTGCTGGCGGCCAAGGACTTCGCCGCGGTCGAGAAGCTGGCTGCGGAGGCTGCCGCCCTGCGCTGAGGTCGTTGGGGGACCCGTCGCCTTTCGTTGGGGCGGCGGGTCTTCGCGCGCCGGAGGCTTCACAGCGGGCTCAGCGCACCTGGGCTTCACAGTGGGCTTGTGTGTCCGGGTTGGCGCACCCTGATTCGCGCGCCCGGCTTTCACGCATCGGGCCTCCGCACCTGACTAGCACGCCCGACTTCACACATCCGACTTCCGCGCGCCGGGGGTTCTCCACCCGGGGCTCCACGACCGGCTACACGCACCCGACCTTCGCCCAGCGAGAGCCTCCGCACGAGGTTCCCACCCCAGCTCCACACACCCAACCTTCGTGCGCCGAAGGCCTCCACATCGGACCTCACGCGCCCTCATTCGCGCGCTCGGCCTTTCGCGCACCGGGCTCCGCACGCCCGAGTTCACATACCCGACCTTCGCGCGCATCCGGCTTCTACTCCCGGTTTCGTGCACGTGGCTTCGCGCCCTGCCTCGTATGCCGGGAGTTTCATGCGCATCCGGCTTCACCCGACTCCCACACGCCCCGCCTTCGTTCGCAACGAGGTTTCGCACTCCGCCTTCACGCGTCAGGTCTCTTTACGCATCCCGGCTTCGCACGTCTGCTCTCCACTCACTCGGTCTTTCGCGGACCCGTCATCGCGTATCGGGCCTTCGCACACAGGGTCTTCGCACACCGGGTCTTCGCGCGTTCGGTTCCTCCGCGTGTGCGGTTCGTCGTATTCGGGTCCTCCTTGGTTGTGCATCGGTCTCCGTGTGCCCGATTCCTTTATGCAGGTACCGATCCCCGTACCTCCGGCCCGTGGTCAGTCGATCGCCGCGTCGTCGAGCAGGGTGGATTCCACACCGAACTCGCGGAGTTCGTCCCGGATCACGGTGTAGGCCAGCCCTTGCGGATAGCCTTTCCGCGCGAGAAACCCGAGCAACCGGCGGATCGCGGTCTGCTCGTCGACGTTTCCGAGGGACCCGAGCCGTTTGCGTACCAGCTCGCGAGCGCGTTGTTCCTCGGCGTCCCGGTCGACCTCCTCCGCGGCCTGTGCGGCGACCTCGCCGTCAACGCCCTTGCGCCGCAGCTCCGCGACGAGCGCGGTGCGGGACAGTCCTTGGTAGGCGTGCCGGTTGCGTACCCATGCTTCGGCGAACTCGGCGTCGTTGATGAGACCGGCCCGGTCGAGCTTGCCGAGCAGGGTTTCCACGGTGTCGCTGTCGAAACCCTTGCGCTGCAACGCCTGCCGCAGCTCCTCGACGGTACGGGGACGCGCGGCGAGGAGGTCGAAACAGATCTCCTTGGCCTTTTTCGCCCGCTCCTCCGGCAGCAGCTCCGCCGGTTCGATTTTCGGCATCCTGGCCACGACCGCACTCCCGTTTCCCGGTCCCGCCGTTCCCGGCGGCACCCTCACCTCGACGCCGATGCCACCGTCCCGGCCTCGACCACCGGCAAGGCACCCCCGGCCACAACCCCGGCACCTTCACCCGAAACCAGCCGCGGCACCGGAACACGCGACCACGACCACCGCGGCCACTGCCGCGACCGGCGCACCAGCCAGGCCCGGCAGAGGCACAGCCGGCCACCACAGCCACCGGGCACGACCACATCCGGAGCCCGGGGAGGAATCCGGCCGAATCCCTCCCCTCCCCGGATCAGAAGTCGACGGGTGCGGGCGCCGCCTCGGCTTCGGCGTCGAGCTGCGGGCCGATGCCGAGCTTCTCCTTGATGCGCTTCTCGATCTCGTTCGCGATGTCCGGGTTGTCGCGCAGGAAGCGGCGGGCGTTCTCCTTGCCCTGGCCGAGCTGGTCGCCCTCGTAGGTGTACCAGGCGCCCGACTTGCGCAGGATGCCCTGGTCGACGCCCATGTCGATGAGCGAGCCCTCGCGGGACACGCCCTGGCCGTAGAGGATGTCGAACTCGGCCTGCTTGAACGGCGGGGCCACCTTGTTCTTGACCACCTTGACCCGGGTGCGGTTGCCGACCGCCTCGCCACTGTCCTTGAGCGTCTCGATGCGGCGCACGTCGAGCCGGACCGAGGCGTAGAACTTCAGCGCCTTGCCGCCGGTGGTGGTCTCCGGCGAGCCGAACATCACGCCGACCTTCTCGCGCAGCTGGTTGATGAAGATCGCGGTGGTGCCGGAGTTGGACAGCGCACCGGTGATCTTCCGCAGCGCCTGGCTCATCAGGCGGGCCTGCAGGCCGACGTGCGAATCACCCATCTCGCCCTCGATCTCGGCGCGCGGTACGAGCGCCGCGACGGAGTCGATGACCAGGATGTCGAGCGCGCCGGAGCGGATCAGCATGTCCGCGATCTCCAGCGCCTGCTCCCCGGTGTCCGGCTGGGAGACCAGCAGCGCGTCGGTGTCCACGCCGAGTGCCTTCGCGTACTCCGGGTCGAGCGCGTGCTCCGCGTCGATGAACGCGGCGATCCCGCCGTTGCGCTGCGCGTTGGCCACCGCGTGCAGGGCGACGGTGGTCTTACCGGAGGATTCCGGACCGTAGATCTCGATGACCCGGCCGCGCGGCAGGCCGCCGATCCCGAGTGCGACGTCCAGCGCGATCGCGCCGGTGGGGATCACCGCGATGGGCGGGCGGGTGTCCTCGCCGAGGCGCATCACCGAGCCCTTGCCGTACTGCTTGTCGATCTGCGCAAGGGCGAGCTCGAGCGCCTTGTCCTTGTCGGGTGCTGCTGCCATGGAAGTCCACCTCGCTGGTTGGGGCCTGTGTGTGTTCGGTTGTCCGGCGAGCCCGCCTGAGGAGTCGGGCTCCGGTCCGACGCTACGGGGAGGGACCGACAATTCCCGGCGCGGCGACCGATCTGTGGATCGCTGGCCCCGTTGTGGACAACACCATAGACGAACAGATGTTCGAGGATTTCAGCGACACGCCCAGCACCCGCGGGTTTTTCCGCCGCGCCGCCCGAGTACCGGGGAAACCGCAGGTCAGCGCCGTTCCGGCGGGACGTCGAAGGCGGCGCAGACCGCGCGCCAGATCTCCTTGGCCGGGATCCCCGCTACCAGCGCCTGTTCGACCGTCCGGCCGCCGAGCCCGCTGAGCACGTGGTCCTGCGCAAGCACATCGGCGCGGCCGGGTCCGAACTCCTCGGCCATCAGCCGCCGAAACACCGTGATACGCATCGGCCGAATGCTAGCTCCCGGCCCGGCGCCGGGTATCACTCCCCCGGCTGCACGCTCTGCTCGAAGTAGTCCGCTGGCGCGCTCGGCGTGGTCGCCTGGTCCCCGGAATTCACCTGATAGAGGAGCCCGGCGAGCAGCATCACGGCGGCTGCGGCGATACCGATCCACCGACCAACGGCAACCGGTTCGACCCGCCGACGAGATAGACGAGATAGACGAGATAGATGCCCGCGAGACGATCTTGCGTGAGCCCGGCCGGATGCAGTGTCCGCGACAGCAGCTCGACACTGCGCAACATGGCGGGACGCACCAGGCTTTCGAGTTCACCGCGCGTGACGAGCACGTCCTTGAAGGGCTCGAGCATCGGCACCTCGGCCTGCGGATGCCGGGACAATGCTTCCTTCGCGGCCTTCACGTCTTCATGCAACGCGCGCCGCGTACGCCGATCCGCAGTCGACTCGGGGCGAAGCAACCGTTGCCAGCGCTGTGGGTCGGAATGGGACGCCTCACGGCCGACGTGGACCATCAGTGCCTGGTCGACATCGAGACCGCCGAGATCGGGCAAGCCGTCCTCGGCTCGAAACGCGTCGGGTCGAGCCGTGCGCGGCGCTCGGCGTCACGGCCCACCATGAGCGCGCCGTCCTCGCCCGCGAACACTGCGGGACGGCATGGTGGCCGACCCGTCCACTTCTACGACGCGGGGTAGCCTGCCGTGCGCGGAAAGGACGGCAACGGTGTTGGACGTCCCCAGGTCTACTGACAGGATCCGCACAGCAACTTCCCCTCAGGCTCGAACAGCGCCGGCGGAGATGCTGCCACGTACCCGGTCACAGTGTGTGCGGAGCGCGACGCGCACGACTTGCGGCGAACGCAAAAGGTCCATCCCGGTGAGGACGAGGAGACCATGACAGAGCTCGCGGACAGGCCCCCGTTCGGGCAAACGTTGACGAGCAGTCCGTCGCACCCCCTGCGGGTGATAGCGAGCAAGCTGGCCGGATCCGGTTACGTACGCGCGGCAGCACTGTTCCTCGCGGTAAGGCTGATCGGCGTCAGCGTGCTCGCTGCCATGGCTGCGCCGCGCGGCATGCCGTTGATCGAACGGCTGCAGTCCTGGGACGGCTGGTGGTACCTGCAGATCGCCCAGAACAACTACGGGGGCGTAAGCAACCCCACGGACGTTGTCGGGCTCCCGTACCCCGACGCGCCGTACGGCTTTTTCCCGCTGTACCCCTCCATGACCGGGCTGATCGCGAAGCTGCCTGGGATGTCCTTCGTCGCCGCGGGCATCCTCCTGTCCACAGTCGCCGGGATCGCCGCAGCAGCAGCGCTGTATCGCATCGGCCGACTGGTCGACAGCCCGCGTACGGGACTACTACTCGCTGTGCTGTGGGGCGCCGCGCCCATGGCGATCACGCAGAGCATGGTGATGACCGAAGCGCTCTTCACCGCGCTGGCCGCGTGGGCGCTCGCCGGTGTCCTTGAACGCAACTGGTCTCTCGCTGCCGTTGCGACGCTCCTCGCCGGGCTCACGCGGTCGACTGCAACCGTGTTGATCGCCGTCGTGGTGATAGCCGCGGCGATAAGCGTGTTGCGGAACCAGCAACGGTGGGCAGCCCTCGCGTGCATTGTCACCGCGCCACTCGGCCTGCTCGGGTACTGGGCTGTGGTCGCGGCACAGATAGGCAGTGTGACCGGTTGGCAGGACGTCGAACTCCGCGGGTGGAACACGCGTTTCGATGGCGGCGCCGAAGCGTGGAACTGGCTCACGCACACGCTCTTCGGGCCGGGCAACGCATGGGAGACGCTCGTTTCGCTCGTGACGCTCGCCGCGGTCGTGCTCGCCGTCGTCGCGGTGACCGGCCGCAGGATGCCGTGGCCACTGGCCGCCTACGCGGCGGGCGTCGTGGTGCTGGTCCTGTGCAGTGCCGGGCTGCCGTTCCTGAAATCGAGGTTCCTCCTCCCCGACTTCGCGCTGCTGCTTCCGATCGCGATCGGGCTGGCTCACCGCCGGACGTCCACGATGATCGTCACGACAACCTCGTTCGTGCTGGTCGGAGCCTGGTTTTCGGCCTATTCGCTGACCGTGTGGCAGTACGCGATCTAAGCCGTTTCGTCACCCACACGAGGGGATCCGGGACGGGCTGCCCCGGCGGGCCGCGGAAATTGTCGGAGGTGCCGCGCATGATGGATCCCGTGGCAACCGACGTCCTCGACCTCTTCTCCCCGGCGACCCGCACCTGGTTCGCCGGAGCCTTCGCCGCCCCGACGGCCGCGCAGGAAGGGGCCTGGCGGGCAGCACACGCCGGGCAGCACTCCCTGGTCGTGGCTCCCACCGGGTCCGGCAAGACGCTGTCCGCGTTCCTCTGGGCGCTGGACCGGCTGTCGGTGGAACCGGCTCCGGCGGACCCGCGCGAGCGGTGCCGGATCCTCTATGTCTCCCCGCTGAAAGCACTGGCGGTCGACGTGCAGCGCAACCTGCGCGCGCCGCTGGCCGGCATCTCCCAGGCCGCGCGGCGGCTCGGCCTGCCGGTGCCGGAGATCGAGGTCGGCATGCGCACCGGCGACACCACGGCGGCCGAGCGCCGATCGTTCGGGAAGACCCCGCCGGACGTGCTGGTCACCACGCCGGAGTCGCTGTTTCTCATTCTCACCTCGTCGGCGCGGGAATCGTTGACGGGCGTCGAGACCGTCATCGTCGACGAGGTGCACGCGGTCGCGGGCGGCAAACGCGGCGCGCATCTGGCGCTGTCGCTGGAGCGGCTCGACGCGCTGCTGCCCCGGCCGGCCCAGCGCATCGGGCTGTCGGCGACCGTGCGCCCGATCGACGAGGTGAGCGCGTTCCTCGCCGGTGGGCGACCGGTCACGGTGGTGCAGCCGAAGCTCGCCAAGACGATCGAGGTGCGGGTGGAGGTGCCGGTCGAGGACATGGCCAACCTCGACGGTCCGGCCCCGTCGCCGATGGAGCGGCTCGACGACCTCACGTCCTTGTCGCAACTGCCCTCGGAAGGCGGGATCGGCACGCAGGAGGAAGTATCCGGAGCGGCGGTCCACCGCCCGTCGATCTGGCCCGCGGTCGAGGAACGGGTGCTGGAGCTGATCCGCGCCCATCGCTCCACCATCGTGTTCGGCAACTCGCGGCGGCTCACCGAACGGCTCACCGCGCGGCTCAACGAGCTGGCCGCCGGGGAGACCGGGCCGGTCCCGGGCGAGGCGTTCCCGGCCGAAGCCGTCGGGCAGTCCGGCGTCACGACGGGTGCGGCGCCGGTGATCGCGCGAGCGCACCACGGGTCGATGTCACGCGAGCAGCGCACCCATGTCGAGGAGGAGCTGAAGTCCGGGCGGCTGCCGTGTGTGGTGGCCACATCGTCGCTCGAACTCGGCATCGACATGGGCGCGGTCGATCTGGTGGTGCAGATCGAGGCCCCGCCCACCGTCGCTTCCGGCCTGCAGCGCGTGGGGCGGGCCGGGCACCAGGTCGGCGCGGTGTCCTCCGGCGTGATGTTCCCGAAGTTCCGTGGGGACCTGGTGTCGTGCGCGGTGGTCGCGGAGCGGATGGCGGCCGGGGCGATCGAGGCGGTGCGCTATCCCCGCAACCCGCTCGACGTGCTGGCCCAGCATGTCGTGGCGATGGTGGCGCTCGAACCGTGGACCGTGCCGGAGCTGGCGGCGCTCGTCCGGCGGGCCGCGCCGTTCAGCTCGCTGCCGGACGACGCGCTGCACGCGGTGCTCGACATGCTCGCCGGCCGCTATCCGAGCGAGGAGTTCGGGGAGCTGCGTGCCCGGATCACCTGGGACCGGGTCGGCGGCGAACTGCACGGCCGGCCGGGTTCGCAGCGGCTGGCCGTCACCTCCGGCGGCACCATTCCCGATCGCGGGCTGTTCACCGTGATGACGCCGGGAGAGGAGGGCGGGCCAGGGTCTCGCGTCGGCGAGTTCGACGAGGAAATGGTGTACGAATCGCGGGTCGGCGACACGATCCTGCTCGGCACCTCGTCCTGGCGGATCACCGACATCACCCATGACCGGGTCCTCGTGGTGCCCGCCCCCGGCCAGCCCGCGCGGATGCCGTTCTGGAAGGGCGACGCCGCGGGACGGCCGCTGGAGCTGGGGCGGGCGCTCGGCGCGTTCGTCCGTGAACTGTCCACTTCGGACACCGCGGGGGCCCGCGAGCGGGCTGCCGCGGCCGGGCTCGACGGGCGGGCGTGCGACAACCTGCTGGCGTACCTGGAGGAGCAGAAGTCCGCGACCCGGCACGTGCCGAACGACCGCGTCATCCTGCTGGAGCGCTACCGCGACGAGCTGGGCGACTGGCGGATCGTGCTGCACTCGCCGTTCGGCGCGCAGGTGAACGCGCCGTGGGCGCTCGCGATCGCGGCCCGGCTGCGGGAGAACCGCGGGGTCGACGCACAGGTGGCGCATTCCGACGACGGCATCGTGCTGCGGCTGCCCGACGCGCTGGACGCCGAGGGCGGCGAGGTCACCATCGGCGCCGACGACGTGCTGCTCGATCCCGAGGAAGTCGAGCAGCTGATCGTCGCGGAAGTCGGCGGTTCGGCGGTGTTCGCGGCGCGGTTCCGGGAGTGCGCGGCCCGGTCGCTGCTGCTTCCACGGCGTGATCCCCGCCGGCGCACACCGTTGTGGCAGCAACGGCAACGGGCGTCACAGCTGTTGTCGGTCGCCGCGAAGTACGAGCGGTTCCCGGTCGTGCTGGAGGCCATGCGCGAGGTCCTGCAGGACGTCTACGACGTGGGCGGTCTGCGGGAGCTGATGGCCGACGTCCGGGCGCGCAAAGTCCGATTGGTCGAAGTGGAGACTCCGGCCGCGTCGCCGTTCGCGCGGAGCTTGCTGTTCGGCTACGTCGGGATGTTCCTGTACGAGACCGATGCCCCGCTCGCCGAGCGGCGGGCCGCGGCGCTGTCGCTGGATTCCGCGCTGCTGGCCGAATTGCTGGGCACCGAGGCGATCCGGGAGCTGCTCGATCCCGAGGCGGTCGCCGAGGTCGAACGGTCGCTGCAGCGGCTCGATCCGGACCGCCACGCCCGTTCCGCCGAGGAGACGGCCGACCTGCTGCGGTTCCTCGGCGACCTGTCCGTCGCGGAGGCGGCGGACCGCGGGATCCGGCCGGAATGGCTGGCGGAGCTCGAATCGGCGCGGCGCGCGATCCGGGTGCGCATCGGCGGCGAGGAGCGGTATCTGGCCATCGAGGACGCCGGACGGGTGCGGGACGCGCTGGGCGTCGCGCTCCCGGTCGGCGTGCCCGAGGCGTTCACCGAACCGGTCGCCGATCCGCTCGGTGACCTGCTCGGCCGTTATGCGCGGATCCGCGGCCCGTTCCCCGCGGCGGCCGCCGCCGGCCGGTTCGGGCTGGGTACCGCAGTGGTCACCGGCGTGCTGGACCGGCTGACCGGCGAAGGCAGGCTGGTGCGCGGCGAACTGAGCCCGGTCGGCCATCCGGACACCCACGGCGTCGGAGTCGAGTTCTGCGACGCGGCCGTGCTGCGACGGCTGCGGCGGGCGTCGCTCGCGCGGCTGCGTGCCGAGGTCGAACCGGTGGAACCCGCGGCGCTGGGCCGGTTTTTGCCCGCCTGGCACGGCATCGGCGCACGAGTCCGGTCCGCACCGACCGCCGATGACGTGCTGTCCGTGGTCGAGCAGCTGGCCGGTGCGCCGTTGCCGGCCAGTGCCGTGGAGTCCCTGATCCTGCCGAGCCGGTTGCCGGGCTACTCGCCGGCGCTGCTCGACGAACTCACCACGGCGGGCGAGGTCACCTGGGCCGGGTGCGGGGCGCTCTCCGGCGGCGACGGCTGGCTGGCGCTGGCCCCGTCCGACGTGGCCGATCTGCTGCTGCCCGAGGTGGAGGAGAATCCGCCGGACAGTCCGCTGCACGAGGCGATCCTCGCGGCGCTGGAGGGCGGGGCGCTGTTCTTCCGGCAGCTCGTGGACCGCGCCACGCCACTGGTGGAAACCCCGCCGGACGATGGCGCCGTGGTGGCAGCGCTGTGGGATCTGGTGTGGGCCGGGCTGGTCACCGGCGACACGCTCGCGCCGCTGCGCGCCCAGGTCGCCGGCGGTGGAGCACACAAACCCCGCCGGGCCGCGCCCCGCGGCCGGTACGCGCGGATGCGGGCGGGCCGCCCGGCCATGCCGTCCCGCACCGGCCCGCCGACCGTCGCCGGGCGGTGGGCGCTCACCCCGCTGCGGGAGACCGACCCGACCCGGCGTGCCCACGCGCGGACCGAGTCCTTCCTGGAACGCCATGGCGTCCTCACCCGTGGCGCCCTCGACACCGAGCGGGTCACCGGGGGTTTCTCCGGTATCTACAAGGTGCTGCGCGGGATGGAGGACGCCGGGCAGGTGGTGCGCGGGTATGTGGTCGAGGGGCTCGGTGCGGCGCAGTTCGCCGCCAAGGGCGCCGTCGACCGGTTACGCGCATCGTCCGGAGCCTCGCCGTCCGGTCCGTCGCCGACGGACCGGGGTCACCAGAGCGCGGTGGTCCTCGCGGCCGCGGATCCGGCGCAGCCCTACGGCGCCGCGCTGCGGTGGCCGGCCGCGACCGGCGACACGAAACACCGCCCGGCCCGCAAAGCCGGCGCTTTGACCGTACTGGTCGACGGAATACCTGCTCTGTACGTCGAGCGAGGTGGCCGTTCCCTGCTGAGCTTCACCGAGGAGCGGGCGCCCTTGCAAGCGGCCGCGACCGCGCTGTCCACCGCGGTGCGGGAAGGCTGGCTGGGCCAGCTGGCGGTCCAACGGGCCGACGGCGAGCACGCCCTGACCTCGGAGCTGGCCGGAGTCCTGCAGGAAGCCGGTTTCCGGGCCACTCCGAAGGGCCTCCGCCTGCGTGCCTGACCCGATCGATCGCTGCAGAAAGGATTCCGAGACGACAACAGTTCGCGCGGTTGATCCGCGCATACCCCGCCGGGCGGGCGATCCGCGGTCAGTAAGCTGCACGACGGCCCTTCGGTGAGCTAAGGACGTTGTGAACATGGCTATGCGCGAGCTGCGCTACTTCGGTGACCCGGTGCTGAAGTCCGTCTGCGATCCGGTGACCTCCTTCGACGGCAAGACCGAGGCGCTGGTGAGGGATCTGCTGGACAGCGTGCAGCCGGAGGGGCGCGCGGGGCTCGCGGCGCCGCAGATCGGGGTCGGGCTGCGGGTGTTCAGCTACGACGTCGGCAAGGCGACGGGGTACGTCATCAACCCCGAGGTCGTGCACGTTTCCGAGGAGACGCGGGAGATCGGCGAGGGCTGCCTGTCTGTTCCCGAGCTGTGGTTTCCCACGGTGCGGCCGGACCACGTGGTGGTGCGCGGGGTCGATCTGCGCAACGAGCCGATCCAGGTCGAGGGCACGGAGGTGCTCGCCCAGTGCCTGATGCACGAGACCGACCACCTCGACGGCAAGCTCTACCTCGACCGGCTCACCCCTGAACGGAAGAAGCAGGCCCTGCGCGAAGCACGCGGCAAGGACTGGTTCTGGAACCGGTGAGTCACCGCGGCGACGGGATCTCCACCCGTACCGTTTCCGGGTCGTCCGGTGCCGGGGCGGCGTGCAGTCCGGCCCGGAGCGCGGTGCGGATCATCGCGTCGTTGCCGGGGAGGCGGTTCGCGGTGAGCCCGGTGATCGACCGTGCCGCCGCCAGCACGGTCATCCTCGCCAGCAGTGCGGTGCCGATGCCCTGACGTTGCCAGGAATCCTCGACCAGGAGCGAGATCTCCGCGGTCCGGTCCGGCTGCGGGATGAGCTGGCCGAATCCGAGGACGTCCCGGCCACAGACCGCGAGCACGCTCAGGCCGCCCGGCGGCAGCAGCAGTTTGTGCAGCCAGTTTCGCGGCACGGTGCGGATTCCGGTGTGATAGCGGCTGTACAACGTCGTGCTCGAACATCGCCGGTGCAGCTCGGCCACGGCTTCGGTGTCCCGGAGTGTGCCGGGGCGCAGCACGACCGCGGCGCCGTCCCGGCGGTCGAGCACTACAGCGCCCGACAGGTTGTCGCGTGCCGCGGCGAGAAGATCGATCAGCGTTGCCACGCGGGTCAGTTCGAGATCGACGAACGGCGCCCAGTGGCGGCGTGCGACCAGCACTTTCGTTGTGTCGAGCGGGAAAACGGCCCGATGCCCGCCTTCGGTGCGATCCGGGTTCGCCTCGGCGGCCGGGAGGAGGGTGACGAGGTCGGCCGCCAGCACGTGACGCACCGCTTCGATGAGCTGCGGAGGCGCGTCGACTGCTTGCTTCGCAGCGAGAAGCATGGCGGTTGGTGGATCCCGTAGTTCGTGCAGGTCCGTTTCGACGATTCCTGAACAGGCGCAGCCCTCCTCCCGGATCGCGGCGGCGAGCACGTGCTTCGGCAGGCCCTCCGCCGGGCGCAGCACGATCTCGTCGAGCACCCCGCCAGGAACCGGGAGCACGGTGAGCCCGAGGACGTTGCACTCCAGATCGGCCAGCCGGACGGCGATGCGCGCGAGCGTGCCGGGCCGGTCGTCCATCCGCACCCGGACCCGCCACACCGGCGTCACCGGTTCCGTTCCGGCCGGAAGGACCTGCGTCGTTCGTGCTCGGAATGTCTCCATGGTTCCACGGTCCCCGTCGCCGGTAACCGGCCTGCTCCCCGGATGTTTCGCCCATGTCAGCAGTCACGCGCGATCGGTGATCCGGACGAAACATCCGCCGGCGTTAACCGGTTGACCGGCATGCCATCGTCGATCTTCGTGAGCGAACAGGACTTTGCCACGCTCCGGGAACTCGCCGGGCTGGCCACTCCGATGGCATTACGGGTCGCGGTCACCTTGGGGCTGCCCGATCGGCTGCGCGGGGACGGTGCGGGCATCGAGCAGATCGCGGCGGAACTCAGTGTTTCGCCGGTCGCGCTCGAACTCCTGCTGGGGCACCTCGGCACGCTCGGCGTCGTCGACCACGGGACCCGGCGGCTACCGGACCACCGCCTATGGCACGGCCTTGTGCGCGGACGCGGGCAACGGCCTGGCGAATCTCCTGGACCTGACCGCCGCGGGTGGGCGAGCGGAGCTGGCCTTTACCGAACTGCTGCACAGCGTCACCACCGGCGAGGCCGGGTACCCCCGGCGGTACGGGCAGGATTTCTGGGCGGATCTCGCCGCGCAGCCGCGCCTGCGGGAATCGTTCGACCGGCAGATGACGCACCGGTTCCGGGACCAGATACCGCAGGTCGCCGCCGGGCACGACTGGGGCAGGTACTCCGGCATCGTGGACGTCGGGGGCGGGCGCGGCACTCTCCTCGCCGCGATCCTGCTCGCGCATCCCGCGGTGCGAGGTCACCTGATCGACTTGGCCCCCACTGCTGCCGCCGCCGAGCGCACTTTCCGCGGCCACGCCCTCGGCGACCGGGCGCGCGTCACCGCGGGAAGCTTCTTCGACCCTCTTCCGGCCGGCGCGGACGCCTATCTGCTGTCCGACATCCTGCACGATTGGGATGACGAGCACGCCCACCGGATCCTGGCCCGCTGCGCCGAAGCCGCCCCCGCCACCGGCCGCATCCTGATCATCGAACCGGTCGGCGGCCGCCGCGGGAAAGCGCCATGAACCTGGCCATGCTCACGATCTTCGGCAGCCGCGAACGTCGAGTCGACGAATTCCGCACTCTCGCCGCCGCCCACCGCCTGATCCTGGACCAGGTGACCGATCTGAGCGACCAACGGTGCCTGCTGGAATTCCGCCTCACCGACCACTGATCCACGACGGTTGCCGCCGCGTCCGGTGTCGTTCCGCGCCGGTGTCGTTCCGAGGCACAACCCTTGCAAGACAAGACATCGGCGAGATCGATCGCGTCACCACGCGAACCGCGGCCAGGCGCTCGGGCACAGCGGCACAGCGGCACAGCGGCACAGCGGCACAGCGGCACAGCGGCACAGCGGCACAGCGGCACAGCGGCACAGCGGCACAGCGGCACAGCGGCACAGCGGCACAGCGGCACAGCGGCACAGCGGCACGGAAAACCGAAGCACACCGGGCGACAATCGACCAGCCAACGAGGCCCGAAAGTCCAGCAACGCAAGCCCGACGGAAGAAGAACCCCGGGTTCAGCGGGTGGCCAGCCGGAGCAATGCCCAGAGCTGCGCGGACAGCTCGTGATCCCCCTCGGTGTGGGTCGCCGTCACCGGGGTCCGGCCCCACAGCCAGAGATACACGGTGGCGGGAGAACCGGTGACCACGGCGTCCGCGGTATCCGCTTCGGACGGGGCACAGCGCCAGGCCTCGGTTTCACCGGGGCCGGCGCGGGCGATCCAGCTGTGGCCGCCGGGGTGGGAGCCCTCGGCGTGAAAGCCCACGGTGCCGTGGCGGGTACCGGAGATGCCCATGGTGGTGAGGCGGTGTCCGAAGTAGAGGGTGAGCGCCTCGTCCACGCCGTCGGTGGCCAGGTCTTCCGGGACCGCCGGGACGCCGGTGGCCGCGGCGCGTTCGGCGTCCACCCGGTGGATCAGGGTTTCGTGCAGGGCGCGGCGGCGCCAGAAACCGTAGGTCGGATCGGCGGGCCACCAGGTGGCGGCGCGGGTCTCCGGGTCGTGCGCGGCCAGCTCGGCGGCCAGCTCCTCGTGCCCGGACTCGTAGAACCCGGCCACGGACTCGCCCGCGGCCGGGGCCGTCCGCCATCGCCCGGGACGGCGGCCCCGGCGCAGCCACGCCACCGCGTACCGGTGGATGCTTCCGACGTGCTGGAGCAGATCGTTCAGCGTCCACCCGGGGGTGGCCAGCACGGGAACGTCCGGCGACGCCGTGTGGGCCACCTCGCCCAGCAGGCGGGCCTCGATCCGGAACGCCTCGAGCAACCGGCCGTGATCGACCGTGCCGAGTTCACGCGACATGGGCTTCGCCGGAGATCGGCAGGCCGTGCACGACCCGTCGGACCAGCTCGAGGAACCGGCCGGTGGCCTGCAGCAGATCGGCGGCCGATTCGGCGGTGACGCGGCCGGTGATGCCCGCCTCGGCGGCGGCCCTGGTCTCGGAGTTGGCGGCGAAGAACGCCGACCAGTCCCGCAGCTCGGGTGCCACCGCGTCGAGCAGCACCCAGCCGCTGGCCGGACGGCCCCGGCCCCGGCGCGGCCGCCCGCGGGCGGCGAGCACCGCCCCCGCACCGCGCAGTGCGGCCAGGTAGGCGCCGATGAAACGCTCGGCCGGATCACGTTCGTTCGCGGCGTGCGCCAGACCGCGCTTCGCCTGGGTGAGCAGGGCCGCGGCGGCCGGGTGCGCCGGCGGGCGCAGCGACAGCGGCAGCTGCGGCTGCCCCCGGCCGGGGGGACCATCCGCGGGGGACACGGCCGAGACGGACATGACGACCCTCCTCCTGCTCGGGCGGGACCGGTCCGGCCACGAGGCGCTTCCCCCGCCCCGGGGCCGGTCCGGGATTTCCCACCGGATGTCGAACGTCTGTTCGAACGATTCCAGGATAGCTCCGGGGGCGGGCGGGCTCAACCCTGGCGGGGAAATCCAGGGCGTGGCTCCGGACACGACCACCCCGGCGTGGTCTCATAACCGCATGAGCTCCCACGATCACCCCGCCGTCGCCAAGGTCACCGCCGCACTGGCCGAGGCGGGTCACCAGGCCGCCGCCGATCGGGTGCGGATGCTGCCCGCCGAGGTCCGCACCGCCGCGCAGGCCGCGGCGGCGCTCGGCGTCCCGGTCGGCGCCATCGCCAACAGCCTGGTGTTCCGTGCCCGCACCGCGGACGGCGAGGAGGCCGCGCTGCTCGCGCTCACCTCGGGGGCGCACCGGGCGCGGGAATCCCGGATGGCCGAGCTGGCCGGCTTCGCCGAGGTGGGCAAGGCCGACGCGGCGTTCGTCCGGGAGCACACCGGGCAGGCGATCGGCGGGGTCGCCCCGATCGGGCACCCTGCCCGGCTGGTCACGCTCGTGGACCCCACGCTGCGCGAGTATCCCGAGGTGTGGGCCGCGGCCGGGCATCCGAAGTCGATCTTCCCGGCCACGTTCGACCTGCTCGTCGAACTCACCGGGGGTATCGCGGGCACGTTCGCCGGAGAAGGGGAGGATGAACGACCGTGACCGCCATGTCCTCCGGATGCTCCCGCTACGTGCGGCTCTCCGCGGACGAGTTCCGCGCGCGGCTGCAGGAAGCCCTCGCGATCTACGTGCAGGCCATGCAGTACCCCGAGGGCACGGCCGAGCAGCGCGCGCCGATGTGGCTCACCCACGCCCTGCGCGACGGCTGGCGCTGCATGGCCGCGCTGGACGGCAACGGAGTGCTGCTCGGTCTCGCCTACGGGTACCACGGCCGTGCCGGGCAGTGGTGGCACGAGCAGGTCCGCCAGGGCCTCACCCGGCGTTCCGGGCGAGAGAAGGCGGACGAGTGGCTGTCGGACTACTTCGAACTCACCGAGATCCACGTACGCCCGGAAAACCAGGGCAAGCAGATCGGCGAGGGCCTGTTGCTCGGGCTGCTCGACGGCGTCGAGAAGTCGAAGGTGCTGCTCTCCACGCCCGAGGGCACCAACCGTGCATGGAACCTGTACCGCCGCACCGGGTTCGTCGACGTCCTGCGTGACTACCACTTCACCGGCGACCCACGGCCGTTCGCGATCCTCGGACGGCAGCTGCCGCTGGAGCGGCGCTGAGTTCACCGTGGTGCGAGCCGCCGGTAGCCCACCGAGACCCGGCAAGAGCCGTTACGTGGCACCGAAACCCACGAGCGCCCCGAGGAGGGACCACCTGATTCCGTGAAGGTGCCCTTCACGGACTCAGCGGCCAGGGTGTCGGCAAAGTTGGTCGGGGACCCGGCAGTGGGCGATGCGGAGGTGTGTGCGACCACCTCGTGGCGTGCGCCGGACCGGTTTCGGGTCTGTGAAGGGACCCTTCACAGACTCAGAGTCCGTGAAGGGTCCCTTCACGGACCTCTACACCGACTTGCCGGAACCCTGGCCCCAGCGTCCGTGAAGGGACCCTTCACCCGGCCTCACAGCAGGCTGCCCCGAGCCCGCGCACCGGCTCAGTCCAGCCGTGCCAGTTGCTCCCGAAGCGTGTCCAGCCCCATCCCGCCCATGCGCAAAGCCTTGGTGTGGAACTGCTGCAGGTCGAACGCCGCACCCTGCCGGTGGCGGGCCTCTTCGCGGGCGGCCAGCCACAGGCGTTCGCCCAGTTTGTACGCCGGGGCCTGGCCCGGCCAGCCCAGGTAGCGATCGATCTCGTCGCGGACGTGGGCCTCCTCGGTGATCGTGCGGGTCAGCATGAATTCCAGGCCCAGGTCCGGGGTCCAGCGTTCGCCCTCGTGGAAACCGGTGCCGGCGGGGATGGTCAGTTCCAGGTGCATGCCCAGGTCGACGACCACGCGGGCGGCGCGGAACAGCTGGTCCGACAGCATGCCCAGCAGGTTGCCGTCGTCGGAGAGGTAGCCCAGTTCCCGCATCAGGCGCTCGGCGTACAGGGCCCAGCCCTCACCATGCGCGGAGACGAAGGTCATCAGGCGCTGGTACTTGGTGAGCGTCGCGGCCTGGTTCACCGCGGTCGCGATCTGCAGGTGGTGGCCGGGCACGCCCTCGTGATAGACGGTCGAGACCTCGCGCCAGGTGATGAAGTCCTCGCGGTCGGCGGGGACCGACCACCACATCTGGCCTGGGCGGGTGAAATCCTCGCTCGGCCCGGTGTAATACGCGCCGACGCCGCCACCCGGCGGAGCGATCCGGCAGTCCAGCGCCATCAGCCGGTCCGGGATGTCGAAGTGCTTGCCGCGCAACGACTTCAGCGCGTCGTCCGACAGGGTTTGCATCCAGGCTTCGAACTGCGGCCGGCCGTGCACGTGGTAGCGCGGGTCGGCGTCGAGTACCTGCGCCGCCTCGGCGACCGAGGCGCCCGGGCGGATCCGGCCGGCCACCTCGCGCATGTCCGCCTCGATCCGGGCGAACTCCTCCCAGCCCCACTCGTAGGCTTCCCGCAGGTCCAGCTCCGCGCCGATGAAGTAGCGCGACCACAGCCGGTAGGCGTCCTCGCCGACCGCGTCCTTCGCGGGGGCCTCCGGAGCCAGCTCGGCCCGCAGGAAGCCGGCGAACTCGGCGAACGCCTTCCCGGCCGCGCGGGCACCGGCGTCCAGGTCACCGCGCAGCGCGTCGATCTCCGCGCCGGACACCAGGTGGCGGAAGAATCCGCCGCCGTCCTTGAGTACGGCCCAGGTCTCGCACTGTTCGGCGACCTTGGCGACCTGTCGCAGCGCCGACACGCGCCCGTCTCCGGCCGCGCTGAGCAGCGACGCCCGCATTCCGGCGAGCGCCTCCGGGACCGCGCGCAGCCGGGCCGCGATGTTCGCCCAGTCCTGCTCGGTCTCGTTCGGCATCAGGTCGAACACCATGCGCAGGCTCTGCACCGGGCTGTCGATCACGTTGAGCGCCGCCACGTCGAGGCCCGCGTCGTGGATCTCCAGTTCGAGACCGGTCCGCTCGGCGAAGACCGCCTTGGCGACCCGCTGCCCCGCGTCGGCGGGCTCCGCGGCGGTGATCGCGGCCAGCGTCCGCCGGCCCAGCTCGGCACGCGCGGCGTGGCCCTCGGGCGAGTAGTCGGTGAGCCGGTCGTCGTAGCCGGTGACGCCGAGCATGGTCGCCGCGACCGGGTCCACGGCCGCGTAATCGTCGACGTACCGGTCGCAGATGCCCGGCACGCTCTGTTCGGTGGAAGCCATGCCCGGCACGCTACCGCCCGCCGGGGCACCCGATCAGGCCCGCGCGGGGACGAGTCCCAGCCGGGTCACCACCTCACGCGTGGCCTTCGCCCGGTTGAACGTGTAGAAGTGCAGGTCGGGCACGCCCTCGGCGAGCAGCTTCTCGCACATTTCGGTGACCGCGTCCAGCCCCGCGGCGCGAAACGCCTTCGGGTCGTCCGACAGCGGTTCGAGCCGGTCCAGCAGCCGCTGAGACGCCCTCGTGCCAGAGAGCTTGATGGTGGTGCGCAGGGTCCGCGGCGTGGTCAGCGGCATGATGCCGGGCAGCACCAGCGCGTCGCAGCCGGCCGCGGCCACCCGGTCGCGCAGCCGCAGGAAATCCTCGGCCTCGAAGAACAGCTGCGCGATGGCGAAGTCCGCGCCCGCGCGGAATTTCCGGACCAGGTACTTGGTGTCGGTCTCCAGGTCGGCCGAGCGCGGGTGGCCATAGGGGAACGCGGACACGCCCACGCAGAAGTCGCCGAGCGAGCGGACCAGCTCGACCAGTTCCTCGGCGTAGGTGAGGCCTTCGGGGTGCGGGACCCAGTCGCCGTAGACATCGCCGGGCGGGTCGCCGCGCAAGGCGAGGATGTTGCGCACGCCGACCGCGGCGTACCAGCCGATCACGTTCCGCAGTTCGGCCACCGAATGGTCGACCGCGGTCAGGTGCGCCATCGGGCACAGCGTGGTCTCGGTGGCCACGCGGGCGATGCTGCGGATGGTGCCGTCCCGGCTGGACCCGCCGGCGCCGTAGGTGATCGACATGTACGCCGGGTCCAGCGGCTCCAGTTCCCGGATCGAGCGCCACAGCACGGCCTCGTCCGCCTCGTCCCGGGGCGGGAAGAACTCGATGGAGAACGGGGGCGCGTCCCCCTGCAGCCGCTCGATCACCGACGTCATACCGTGAAATGGTAGTAGCTCGCCTCGAAGCCCGGCAGATCCGGCACATGGCCCGGCCTCCCGCGCGGGCGTACCGTCGGGTCCGGGAGCCTCCGGAAGGAGCCGCCGGTGAGCAGCGAAGACGACCTGGCCTGGGACGAGGACGTGCGGCTGGCGGTGTACCAGGCCTTCGCCACCCGTGGCGCTCCGCCCACCGCCGCGGAGCTGGCGGACGCCGCGCACGGTTCGCTCGCGGTGGCCAAGCAGGCGCTGCACCGGATGGCCGACCCGCACTGGCTGTGGCTCGACGAGCGGGAGCACGTCGCGCTGGCCGCGCCGTTCGCCGCGGTCCCGCTCGGGTTCGCCGTGATGGGCGAGCACACGCTGTGGTGGGGCGGCTGCGCGTGGGACTCGTTCGCGATCCCGCACGTGGTGCCGGAGGAGCCCGAGGTGCTGGTGGCCACCCGCTGTCCCGGCTGCGGCGAGCCGTCCGCGCTGGTCGTGCGCCGCGACCGGCCGCCGCCGGACGGGCCGCGGGTCGCCTGCTTCCCGGCCTCCCCCGCCCGGCTGGCCGGACAGCGCGCGAACCAGCGGCTGTACTGCGATGAGTCCTGTGTGGACAGTTCGGGTGAGCTGCTCGGCCTGCCCGCGCTGTGGCATCTGGCCAAGGACTGGTACACCGGCTGCCTGGCCCCTGGCTACCGGCCGCGCGGTCCGGAGGCGGCCGCCGGGTACTTCGCGTCCGCCGGGCTCACCGGTGCGTTCTGGAGTGCGTGAGCACGTCTGGTTCACCACATCCGGGGCCACCCGCCGCGAGCACGAGCACCGGCGTCGGTGAGGATGGCGGTATGGACGGATTCGACGCCGATCTCCCCGCGCACGTGGAGCGCGCGCTGGCCGCCTTCCTCGGCCACGCGCGCGAGCAGATCGTGCGCACCGAACCGAGCGTGGCGGCCGGGATCGACGCGCTGTCCGGCTTCGTGCTGGGCGGCGGCAAGCGGATCCGGCCGACGTTCGCCTGGTGGGGCTGGCGCGGTGCGGGCGGCGCGGCCACCGGGCCGGCCGCCGAGGGCGCGCTGCAGGTGGTGTCGAGCCTGGAACTGATCCAGGCCTGCGCGCTGATCCACGACGACCTCATCGACTCCTCCGACTCCCGCCGCGGCAACCCGACGGTGCACGTCGCGTCCGCGAAGCTGCACGCCGACCACGGCTGGCTCGGCTCGCCCGCGACGTTCGGCCTGGCCAGCGCGGTGCTGGTCGGGGATCTCGCGCTCGCGTGGGCCGACGACATGTTCGCCGAAGCTCCGCTGCCCGCAGCCACGCTCGCTGCGGCGCGGCCGGCCTGGCGCGCGATGCGTACCGAAGTGCTCGCCGGGCAGTACCTCGACGTGCGTACGCAGGCAGTGGGCGACGCCTCCCCCGAAGCCGCTCTGCGGATCGACAGGCTGAAGACCGCCGCGTACACCGTGCAGCGCCCCCTGCACCTCGGTGCCGCCCTCGCCGGTGCCGGCGAGGAGCTGATCACCACCCTCCTGGAGTTCGGCGGCGAGGTCGGCGTGGCTTTCCAGCTGCGTGACGACCTGCTCGGCGTGTTCGGCGACCCGTCGGTCACCGGGAAGCCCGCGGGCGACGATCTGCGCGAGGGCAAACGCACCCTGCTTGTGGCGCTGGGCCTGCAGCTGGCGGCCGAGCGGGGCGACGACGCGGCGGCGCGGGTCATCGCGGACGCGATCGGCGCCACGGACCTCGCCGGCGCGGCGGTGGACCGCGTACGCGAGGCGCTCACGTCCGTGGGCGCGGTGGCTGCGGTGGAGCGCCGGATCGACGAGCTGACCACGTCCGCGGCGGACGCGCTGGAGCGCGCGCACCTGGCCGAGCCTGCGCCGTCGGTGTTGGCCGAGCTGATCCGGCTGGCCACGCAACGGACCTCGTGATGCGGACTGTCGGCACGTACGCCGACCATGTGGTGGTCGTGGGTGCGGGGCTGGCCGGGCTGTCGGCTGCGCTGCACCTGCTCGGCGCGGGGCGCCGGGTCACGCTGCTGGAGCAGCACAAGACGCCCGGTGGCCGGGCCGGGCAGCAGGATTTCGGCGCGAACGCGGTGGACACCGGTGCCAGCGTGCTGACCATGCCGGAGCTGGTGGACGAGGCATTGCACGCGGTGGGCGAATCGCTCGCGGACACCGTGCCGCTCACTCGCCTTGATCCGGCTTACCGCGCCCGGTTCGCCGACGGCAGCACGCTCGCGCTGCGTACGGATGGCGAAGCGATGGAAGCCGAGATCCGCGCGTTCGCCGGTCCGGCCGAAGCGCTGCGGTACCGGAAGCTGCGACAGTGGCTCACCGCGCTGTACGCAGTGCAGAAGGACCGCTTTATCGGCACCAACTTCGACTCGCCGTTTGATCTCGTCCGGCCGGAACTGGTGAAGCTCGCCGCGTTGGGCGGCTTCGGACGTCTCGGCCCGCGCGTGGCGAAGTTCCTTCGCGACGAACGCCTTCAACGGCTCTTCTCGTTCCAGGCGTTGTACGCAGGTCTCGAACCTGCGCGCGCTTTGGGCGCGTACGGCGTGATTGCGTACATGGACACTGTCGGCGGCGTTTACCACCCACGCGGCGGTATGGGCGCCATCGCCCGCGCGATGGCCGACGCCGTGACGCGCGCGGGCGGCGAACTGCGGTTCGGTACCGAAGCTGCGTGGCTGGAGCGGGTTTCGTCCCGCGTACGCGCCGTACGCACGCGCGCGGGCGAACGCATGGCCTGTGACGCCGTGGTGCTCGCGACGGAGCTGTCGGCCGCGTACCGCTTGCTCGGCGCGCGCCCCCGCCGTGTGCTGCCACTGCGGTACTCGCCTTCGGCCTTCGTATTGCACGGGCACGCACGCCGTTCCTGGCCGGAGCTGGAGCACCACACGATCTTCTTCGGCGAAGCCTGGCATCGGACCTTCGCCGAGATAGTCCGCGAGGGCACGCTGATGAGCGACCCGTCGCTGCTGGTGACCCGGCCGACCGCGACGGAGCCGTCGCTCGCCGGGGAAGGCGGCGAGATCGTCTCCGTGCTCGCTCCCACGCCGAACCTGCGCACCGGCCGCCAGGACTGGGCGAGCATCGGCCCCGCCTATCGCGAAGAACTCCTTCGCACGCTTGAAGCCCGTGGGCTCACCGGGTTCGCCGAAGAGTTCACTGTGGACGAACAGCTCACCCCGGCGGACTGGGCGGCCCGTGGGCTCGCCGCGGGCACGCCGTTCTCTCTCGCGCATACCTTCGCCCAGACCGGCCCGTTCCGTCCCGCCAACCTGGTACGCGCGGCGGGCAACGTGGTGCTCGCCGGCTGCGGCACCACGCCCGGCGTCGGCATCCCGCCGGTACTCATCTCCGGACGTCTCGCCGCGGAAAGGATCACCGGACGGTGACCGAGCTGGATGCCGCCGGCATCACCGATCCCGGCCTGCGGGCCGCCTACCTCGAATGCCGACGCATCAACGCCCACTACGGCCGTACGTTCTTCCTCGCCACCCGGCTGCTTCCGGCGCGTGCCCGGCCGGCCGCGCACGCGCTGTACGGCTTCGCGCGCATGGCCGACGAACTGGTCGACAACCCCGAACCCGGCGTCGACCCGGCCGTGGCACTGGACAAGGTGGGCGACTTCGTCGACGAGGTCTACGGCGGGGGCGAGCCGGCCGAGCCCGTACTACGCGCCATGGCGGACACAGTGCGCCGCTACCGCATCGAGCGGACGCTGGTGGACGCATTCCTGCACTCGATGCGGATGGACCTCACCGTCACCGAGTACGCCACGTACGCCGACCTCGCCGAGTACATCCACGGCTCCGCGGGCGTGATCGGGCTGCAGATGCTGCCGGTGTTCGGCACCGTCGGCCCGCTCGCCGAGGCCGAGCCTGGAGCGGCCGCGCTGGGCGAAGCGTTCCAGATGACCAATTTCCTGCGGGACATCGGGGAAGACCTCGACCGCGGAAGGCTGTATCTGCCGGCCGGCGAACTGGCCGCCTTCGGAGTGGACCGGGAGATCCTGCAGGCGGCCCGCCGCGCCGGACGGCCGGACCCGCGGGTGCGGGCCGCGCTCGCCTTCACGGTGTCGCGCACGCGCGCCGTCTACCGCCGTGCCGAGGCCGGAATTCGTTTGCTGCGCCCGGAATCCCGACCCTGCGTGCGGACCTCGATGACGCTGTACGAGGGCATCCTGGACGAGATCGAGGCGATGGACTACGACGTGCTCGACCGCCGCGCGGTGGTCGGCCTCCGGCGGCGGCTCACGGTCGCGCTCCCCGCGCTGTGCGCCGGGTGGCTCCGCCGGAGTTAGGCGGCACGGATCGGTCACGCGGCGCCGGTGTCCGCACGCTCCGTGACCGTGGTCAGAAGGCCATGGCCTGGGCGCGCCGCTTAACCTCGGTGCCGTGACTGGTGCGCAGGGCGTTGATCGGGGTGGTGCCCGGCAGCGTCTCGTCCGCGGTGAACAGCCAGCGCAGCATCTCGGTCCGGGTGAAGCCGGAGTCGGCGAGCACGGTGATCGTGCCGGCCAGGCCCTTGACCACCCCACCGGAGACGAAGAAATCGCCCGGTACGCACAGTTCGCCGTCCCGCCGCACCGCGATCAGGTGGCCGTCGCGCAGGAGCTGGCGCACCTTGTTCGCGGAGATCCCCAGTGCGGCGGCCACCTCCGGCAGCGGCAGGACCGCGACCGCGGGGTCGAGGACGTCGTCGGCGACAGGTATCCCACTCACATGTGACACTGTGCCACATCCGGCCGGGTTCCCCACTGGTACGCCTGGGTGACCCACCCACGGGCGCAGGCTTTCCGTACGATTGCCCACCGTGACACGCACGGATCCGCTTCTCGTCGGCACTCTGCTGGACGGCCGCTACCGCGTGGACCGGCTGCTGGCCAAGGGTGGGATGTCCGCCGTCTACCGGGGGCTGGACACCCGGCTCGACCGGCCGGTGGCCATCAAGATCATGGACCCGCGGTTCGCCGACGACCGGTCGTTCGTCGACCGGTTCGTGCGCGAAGCGCGATCGGCCGCCCAGCTGCATCACCCGAATGTGGTATCGGTGCACGATCAGGGCTTCGCCACCCCGGCCGATCCCGATGCGGGCCTGGCGTTCCTGGTGATGGAGCTGGTCCAGGGCGGCACCCTGCGTGATCTGCTGGCCGAGCAAGGCAGGCTCGACGTGGCGCTCGCGTTCGCCGTGGCCGAGCCGGTGCTGTCCGCGCTGGCCGCGGCGCACGCGGCCGGGCTGGTGCACCGCGACGTGAAGCCGGAGAACGTGCTCATCGGCCGCAGCGGTCAGGTCGGCGGCGGAGTGGTGAAGGTCGGCGATTTCGGCCTCGTGCGTGCGGTCGCCAGCGCGGGCACCACCAGCTCCAGCGTCATCCTCGGCACGGTCGCCTATCTCTCGCCGGAACAGGTGGGCACGGGCGCCACCACCGCGCGCGGCGACGTGTACGCCACCGGCATCCTGCTGTACGAGATGCTGACCGGCCGTGTGCCCTATGTCGGCGACACCGCGCTTTCGGTCGCCTACCGGCACGTGAACGACGACGTGCCGCGTCCGGGCGAGCTGCGGCCCGATCTGCCGGCCGCGCTCGACGAACTGATCGTGCGCGCCACCCGGCGTGATCCGGAGCTGCGCCCGGCCGACGCCGGGGAATTCCTCACCGAGCTGCAGGCCGTCCGCGCCCAGTTGGGCATCGAACCGGCCACGGTGCCCGTGCCACCGCCGCCGGACGCCGGCCACGTCTCCGACACCGAGCAGACGCTGCCGCGCATCCCGTCCGTCGCGGAGACGATGCCGGTGTCCGGTCCGCGCGGCACCCGTGCGCTGACCAGGGCGGTTCCTGCGGGAGCGCCGCCAGTGCCACCGCCGCCCGTGCCTCCGGCGCCGAGGAAAGAGCCGCCGGAGGAGCCGAAGCGGCGCAGCCGCGGGAAGCTGATCGCTCTGGTGGTCGCCGGGGTGCTCGTGCTGGGCGGGCTGATCGGCGGGTTCGCGTTCATGCTCACCGATTCCGGGTCGACCACGTCGAACGTGCCGCGGCTTGTCGGGCTCACCCAGGCCGCCGCGGGCGACGCACTGCGCGCGGCGCAACTCAACCCGCGCTACAGCCAGGAGTTCAGCAACACCGTGCCGGCCAACACGGTGATCAAGACGAGCCCTGCGGAGGGCACGAAACTCGACCAGAACGCCACGGTGTCCGTGGTGGTGTCGAAGGGCCGGCCGAAGGTGCCCGACGTCCGCGTCGGCGCTTCGCTCGGCGAAGCGACGAAGGCGATCCAAGGCCAGCAGCTGACCGTCACGCAGGGTACGCCGGAGTACAGCGACACAGCGCCAGAAGGCAGTGTGCTGAGCGTGAACCCCACAGCCGGTACAGCAGTCGACATCGGCAGCGCGGTGACGCTCGTGCTGTCCAAGGGGCCGGAGCCGTTGCCACCGGTGCCGGACGTCACCGGACGCCCGAAGGACGAGGCGTTCACCCTGCTGCGCCAGTACGGCTTCACTCCGGTGGACGGCGGCGAAGAGGTCTCGCAGACGGTCCCCCTGGGCAGTGTCACCCGCACCGACCCGGCGGCGAACTCACCGGGCACCAAGCAGGTGAAGGTCTGGGTGTCCAATTCCGTGCAGGTGCCCGACGTGCGGTTCAAGCCGTTCGACGAGGCGGCGCAGATCCTCAAGGACGCGGGCCTCGACGTCGATCGCAAGGGCGGCGGCAACGGCAATGGAAACGGCGGCCATGGTGGCTTCGGCTTCGTCCTGCAGCAGGATCCGCAACCCGGCACGCTCGTCGCGAAGGGCACGAAGGTGCACATCCGCGGCTGGGGTGACTGAGCCGTTCCTCCCCGCCGCGGTGGCTCGGCGTGATGGCACCCGGTCGAGCCCCGGGAAAGCATCGCGACCACGGGGGTGTCTGGGTACCGTAGCCGCATGGTGACCCCGAAGGGCCTGTACCTGCCTGCCCAGGCGCCGCCCCGGCACCCTGGGACGGGCGGGGCTCCGGCGGCTCCCGCGCCGGCCGGGGCTGCCGCGACAGGGACCACAACAACCGCTACGGTGAGTGATGAGTTTGCGACCCTTGGTATGCCGGCGACCGGCGATGGTGCGGCGAAGGAGCCGCTGGTGACGAACGGGCCTCTTGTGCCGGATGAACCTCCCTCTCGGCATGCCCTGGCGAAGTCCGTGAAGGGAGCCTTCACGGACTCAGAGGCCGTGAAGGTTCCCTTCACAGCCCGCGGGGTCCGGCGCGGCCGCCGATGAGCTTCTTCGGTGACGGTTCTCGCGAGCGTCCGCTGTTTCCGGTGCGGGAGCAGGAGTTGTTCGGGTACGAGGAGCGGCCGTGGATCGGGCCGCCGAGTGACCACATCGTGCCGGCGTTGCTGCCGTGGGCGGTGCCGCTGGGGCGGGCCGAACGCGCCATCGTGGCGTTGCGGGCGGTGGAGGTGTGGCCGGAGGCGATGACGCTGGTGCTCGGCGTGTACTCGCGCGACGCCATGGAGGGCGGGCCGCCGATCGCGCACCGGCGGGTGCCGGATTACCGTTCGCTGCTGGTCGGGGTGTCGTTCCCGGATGGCAGCCGGGCCAGTTCGGAGAGCATCTCGGTGCCCACCGCGGGGCAGCCGGACGAGCCGGTGCTGCGGGTGCAGAGCGGTGGCGGCACCCAGTTCCACCAGGAGCACCGGATTTTCGTGTGGCCGCTGCCGTCCGACGGGCAGATGGAGATCATCGTGCAGTGGCTCGAACGTGGGATCCCGGAGACGCACAACGGGTTCGACGGCGCCCGCATCCGTGCCGCCGCGAACGAGGCCGGCGAGCTGTGGCCGGGGCTGCCGCGGCGACCGGGAAACGGGGTCGCGATGCGCCAGATCGCGGGCTCGGCAGGGGGTTTCGGACCGGCACTGCGGCAACTGCCGCAGCGCACTCCGCGGGCTGCTGCCCCGGATGAGTGAACCCGTGGCAGTTAGCACCCGCGAAACATGCCGACCATCGTCCCGTCATGTCCGGGTGGTGTCGTGGGCCTTCTGCCGTTTCCCGCCGCAGGAGGACTCATGACGCCCACGCCGCTCAGCTCGCTCGACGTCGCGTTCCTGTGCCTGGGCAGCGAAACCGCGCCCATGCACCTGGGCGCCGTGCTCACGTTCGCCCCCGCCGAGCCCGCCGATCCGGACCGGCTGGTCGCCCTGCTCACCCGGCGCGCGGCGAGAATCCCCGAGCTGCGAAGGAAAACCCGGAGCACACTGTTCCCGCCGGGCGCCGCCGCCTGGGTGGACGACCCGGATTTCTCGGCCGCGCACCACGTCCACCACCACCGGCTCAGCACGCTGTACGAACCCGACCCGCTGCCGGAGTTCGCCTCCTGGTGGATTGCCGAACCCCTCGACCCGGACCGTCCACTGTGGAGCCTGACGGTGGCGACCGGGCTGCCGGGCAACGGTTTCGCCGTGCTGCTCAAACTGCACCACGCCCTCACCGACGGCGCGGGCGCCTACGCGATCGGCGTCGGGCTGCTCGACGAGAACCACTCCGCCGCACACCGCCGCACACCGCGTTCCCCGCAGGGCGACCGCCACGAGGGTGCGGAATCCGGCAGGAATCACCCCATTTCGCGCCCGAGTCCTTCGTTCGACGTGCTTCACGAGACTTCCGGATCCGGCGACGACCACGCCGCCTCGCATCCGAGCCTGACGCTCGGCGTGGTCCGCGGTGCTTCCGAGCCCAACGTGAGCCACCACATCCCGAGCCCACCGCCCGGCGCACTCCGCGACGCCTCTGAACCCGGCGACGACCACCCGGCCGCACAGCAGCGCCCGCCACTCAATGCTCTCCGCACCGCCCCTGAACCCAGCGGCAATCCCCCCGTCCCGCACCCGAATCGACCACTCGACACCGCCGAACCTGATACCGACCACCCCGCCCCAGGCACACCACTCGACATCCCAGAACCTCGCAAGAACCACCTCCCCACGCCCCATCCGCCGCACGGCGCGCTCAGCAGCACCCCGGAACCCGACACTGGCCGCTCCACGCCGCGACCGCGCCCACCACTCGACGCACACCACGGCACCCCGGAACCCACCGAGAGCGCGGCCGCACACCCGCATCCACCACACGACGCACGTCACGACATCCCGGAACCCACCGCCAGCCCCGCCACACCGCGACCGCGCCCACCACACGACGCACATCACACCACCCCAGAACCCACCAGCAACCACCTCACCCCGCACCCACCGCACGACGCAGGTCACGCCACCTCGGAGCCCGCCACCAGCCACCGCCCCACACCGCGCTCGCACCCATCACAGGACACCCACCACCACACCCGAGAACCCGTCAGCAACCACCCCACCCCGCACCCACCGCACGCCACCAACCACCCCGCCCCGCACCAATCCCCATCACACGACCACCGCCGCGACACCCCGAAACCCACCCAGCCCATCCCTCGCCCGCCCCGCCCCCGCTCTCCGCTCGACACCCTCCGCCAGACGCTGGAAACGGCCACCATCGCCTCATCGGTGGTCCGGGCCGCGCGGCCTCCGCAGTCGCCGGTGATCGCACCTGCCACCGCGGGGCGCAGGCTCGGGTTCGCCCAGCTGCCCCTCACCGACCTGCGCCGCATTCGCCGTGCGCACGGCGGCACCACCCACGACGTGGTGCTCGCCATCCTCTCCGGAGCACTACGCACCTGGCTGCTCAACCGCGGCGTCCGCGCCGACGACCGGACCCTGCGGGCGCTGGTCCCGGTCAGCGTGCGCGGGCGCGCCGCGGAGCAGACGGGGGGCAACAAGCTGTCCGGGTACCTGTGCGAACTTCCGGTGGGCCTGGACGATCCGGTACGCCGGCTGCACCGGATCCGCACGGCGATGGCCCGCAACAAGGCGGCCGGTCCACACCGCGGCGCCGGAGCGTTCCCGCTCCTGGCCGAGCGGGTGCCCACCCTGCTGCATCGCCTGGGCACCCGCACCGCCGGAATGGCCGCGCCCCTGCTCTTCGACCTCGTGATCACGAGCGTACCCGTGCCCGCGCCCCGCCTCACCCTCGATGGCGCCCCTCTGGTCCACGTCCACCCGTTCGTGCCACTTGCTCCGCGGCAGGCGGTCGGCATCGCGGTCGCACCGTATCGCGACACCGTCCACATAGGACTTCAGGCGAACGCGGACGCGGTCCCCGACCTCGGCGCGCTGCGGGACGCGGTGGCCAAGTCCGCGGCGGAACTGGTGCACACCGGGTGATCGCTCAGCCGCGCAGCATCTCCGCGACGAGGAAGGCCAGTTCGAGGGACTGCTGGGTGTTGAGCCGCGGATCGCAGGCGGTCTCGTAGCGGCCCGCGAGGTCCACGTCGGAGATCTCCTGTGCCCCGCCGAGGCATTCGGTGACGTCCTCGCCGGTGAGTTCGACGTGGATCCCGCCCGGATAGCTGCCGAGCTGGTGGTGCACCTCGAAAAAGCCCTGCACCTCGTCGACGATCCGGTCGAAGTGGCGGGTCTTGTAGCCGGTGGAGGCCTCGTGGGTGTTGCCGTGCATCGGGTCGCACTGCCAGATGACCTTGTGCCCGGAAGCCTCGACCTTCTCCACGATCGCCGGGAGCACGTCGCGGACCTTGCCGTTGCCCATCCGGGAGATCAGCGTCAGCCGGCCCGGTTCGCCGCGCGGGTCGAGCCGCTCCACGTACTCCAGCGCCTGCTCGGGCGTGGTGGTGGGGCCGATCTTGAGCCCGATCGGGTTGCTCAGCAGCTCGGCGAACGCGATGTGCGCGCCGTCCAGCTGGCGGGTGCGCTCGCCGATCCACAGGAAGTGCGAGGAAAGGTTGTACAGCTTGGGATTCGCCGCGTCGGCGTTGTCCATCCGCAGCATCGCGCGCTCGTAGTCCAGCAGCAGCGCCTCGTGGCTGGCGAAGATCTCCGTGGAGTGCAGGGAGGTGTCGGTGACCCCGCAGGCGTTCATGAACCGCAGGCCGCGGTCGATCTCGCCGGCCAGCGCCTCGTAGCGTTCCCCGGCCGGGGAGGAGGTCACGAAGTCCTTGTTCCAGTCGTGCACCTGGTGCAGATCGGCCATCCCGGCACCGGTCAGCGCGCGGACCAGGTTCATCGCCGCGCCCGCGTTCGCGTACGCGCGGATCATCCGGCCCGGGTCCGGCACCCGCAGCTCCGGCTTGGCCACCAGCGAGTTGATGATGTCCCCGCGATAGACCGGCAGGCCGAGCGCGTCGGTGGCGGCCGAGCGCGGTTTCGCGTACTGCCCGGCGATCCGGCCGACCTTGACCACCGGCAGGCTCGCCCCGTAGGTCAGCACCACCGCCATCTGCAGCAGGGTGCGCAGGTTCGCCCGGATGTGCGGTTCGGTGTTGGACTCGAACGTCTCCGCGCAGTCGCCGCCCTGCAGCAGGAACGCCTCACCGCGGGCGACCATCGCCAGCCGGTCCCGCAGCCGGTCGATCTCGGCGGGCACGGTGATCGGCGGCACGCTCTCCAGCACCGAACGGACCCGCTTGGCCAGCTCGGCGTCCGGCCACTCGGGCTGCTGCGCGGCCGGCAGCGCCAACGCCGTGTCGAGCCGCGCACGCAGCTCCGGCGGCAACGGCGGAAGTTCGGGAAGCGTGTCGACGGGAACATCCACTGTCCAGTTCACAGCTGTCAGGATAGGGTCTCGCGCGCTTCGCCGTGTCCGGTGGGCAGCTACCGGCGACCTACCCCACCCTCACTCCGTCACAGCGCTCAGATCAGCAGTCTCCGTCGCGCACGACCGCGCGGCCACCGGCGACCACCAAGCCCGGCGCGGCACGCGAACAGGGCGAGCACGCCGGGTCTGCGGATCACCCCGTCCTGCGGGAGGGCGACGACAGTCCGCGGCCTCGATGCCACGCGGGGCCGCCCACGGCCGCACGTCGGTGAGGAGCAGAGAAGTCCTGGCCATCGGTATACCAAACGGATGACGGGTCCGGGCTGTAAATTTCCCTGGCCCGGACGGGTGGACCGGGCCCGTTCCGGGTATTCACCCAAGATGAAGCGCCCTGGACCGGTGCGCTGGCTGCGCTACGTCTACGGTGGCCGCCTTCCCGACGACTACCGCGAGTGGGTGCTGCACGACACGACCACCGGAACCTGGTTGCTGCGGGCGGCTTTCCAGATCTTCGCGATCGCGCTGCCGTGGCTGGTCGCGGCGTTCTTCGTGCTCACCCTGCTGACCCCGCTGCCGGCCAAGGTGGTGGTCGCGGCCCTGCTGATGTGCCTTGCGCTGAGCATGTTCCTCACGCTGACCAGCGCCGACGAGTTCGCCGAGGTCCGCCTCGCCAAGCACGGGTTCCCTCCGGATACCGGGAAGCTCGTGCGGAAACGCCGGGGCGGGCACTCGACCTGGCCGTGACACTCGCTCACCTGCGACGCCTTCAGTCGGCGATTGGTTCACACAACCCGCACCGGATATCGAGTACACTACTGTACCGCTTACTTTCAGTGCGGAACACGTGACGAACCGTAGGCCGGCCGGGCAGGAGGTCACCCCGTGAACGGAAACGTGGCCACGGATGCCGAGGGCTACGCGGCCCGGACCGACGCGGAACTGCTCGGCGCGGTGCGGGCGGGCGATCGCCAGGCGGGCGGGGAGCTGTTCCGGCGGCACGTGACGATGCTGCGCGGGATCGCGGGCGGCTGGGTGCGCCAGCCCGCCGAGCGGGAGGATCTGGTCGCCGAGGCGTTCGCCCGGGTGCTGAGCACGGTCGCGGCCGGCGGCGGCCCGGAGGCGAACGCGTCCGCCTACCTCGTCGCGACCATGCGGAACCTGCTCGCCCGGTGGGCGAAGAACGACCGCCGGGTGGACCTGTACGCGACGGTGCCGGAGATGGCCACCGCGGAGCAGGGCATCGAGGACGTCGTGGTCACGCGTTCGGTGGATCACCTGATGTGGTCGGCCTACCAGACTTTGCCCGGCCGCTGGCGGACAGTCCTGTGGCGCACCACCGCGGAAGGCGACAGCCCGTCGGAAGTGGCGCCACTGCTGGGCGTCTCGCCGAACGGGGTCACCGTGCTGGCCCGCCGCGCCCGCGAAGGCCTGCGGCAGGCGTACCTGCAGGTGCAGGTCCCGGAAGCGGAATTGCCGCAGTGCCAGGAAATCCGCCGCCGGATGGGCGCCTGGCTGCGCGGCGGCCTGCCCGACCGGCGAGCCGCGACACTCACCCGGCACGTGACCGGCTGTGCGCCGTGCCAGACGGTGGCGGGCAGGCTGGCGGAGGTCAACCGGGACCTGCCGCCGGGGTACGGGCCGGGGCTGGTTTCGGCGGTCCGGCGATAGGGGTGGTCACTTCGGGGTTTGTCCGGCGCGGCCGGGGAAACCGTTGTCGCGGAACGAGTCCGGGTCGATTGCGCACCCCCCGGAGTGCTGGATGATCACGAACCCACGCGACAGCCGAAGAAGCCACGGTCGAGCCCAGCAGAGCTGGCCTCCCCGCAAGAACGCTTGCCAGGTAAGGGAATGTGCACAGCGAAGCGGAACATTCGTTGCAGGGTAAGAGAATACACTCCCGACAGACGCAATAGCCCTACCGCACAGGAAGGTCCACCACCCTCCACCCCGGACACACCACGGGCCCGGACCGGCGAAGCGGTCCGGGCCCGTAGGCCGGCACTGAAGTCAGTGCCCGAGGTGAAGACCATCCACCGAGCTGTCCGCGGTGTGCGTCCCCAGGGTCTGGATCAGGTCCGTTTCGTCGGTCACCACGGTCTGGACGTCGCTGTGCAGGATGCCCGCGGTGTGCGCGTCGCCGAGGTAGTCGCCGAACGAGTGCGACGTCACGGTCTCGGTGGTGTCGTGCGCGGCCGCCAGCACGTGCTCGGTCGCCTGCGACACGACCGGGGCCTGCGCGGTGGCGCCCTCGATCGTGTGAGTCAGCGAACCGGCGTCCGGCAGGGACGAGGTGGCGGGCAGCGCCGGGACGGCCGGGGCCGCGGGCAGCGCCGGAACCGCCGAGGCGGCGTCGGCAGCCGGGACCGCGTGGTCCAGCGTGCCGGTCAGGTCACCGGCCGAGGACAGGTCGCCCCTCGGGGCCGTGTCGGTCGTGGCGTCGGTCAGCGAGCCGCTCAGCGTGCCGGCCAGGTTGCCCACCGGGACGGTGCCGTCTGCCGCCGGGGCAACGCCCGCGGCGTGGGTCAGCGTGCCGGGCAGCTCACCCGTCGACTGGAGGACGGCGTCCGGCAGGTTGCCCACGGCGTTCGAAACGGTCTGGGACACCCCGCCGGGGAGGTCGCCGGTCTGCGGGAGGTCCGCACGGGCGGGGTCGTAGGTGTGCACGCCCACCGGGGTGGAGCCGACCGCCGAGTTGACCGAGCCGAGCAGGCCGGAACCGGTCTCGCGGACGCCCTCGACCAGCGGGCCGGCCAGGCCGCCGACGAGCGGCAGCTGACCGGACTCGTGCACGGCGGCCTTCCACAGGGCGGCGTCGCCGAGGTGGTTGGTGACCGCGTCGACCGCCGAGCCCACGAGCTTGCCGTCGAAGAGGTGGTCGCCCACCGCGCTGACGGTGTTCTGCAGGTCGACCGCGCCCGCGTCGAGCAGCGGGCCGACGATCGGGACACCGCTGGTCGCCGCCGCGACGCCGTCGACCAGGTGCGAGACCTCGTCGAGCACGCCGTGGGTGAGGGTGTTGAGGCCGGTCTCCTCCGTGAGGTGGCTGACCGCGCCGAACACGCCGCTCAGGTCGAGCGGACCGGCGGCCGAGCCCGCCTCCTGCGCCAGTTCCTGCATCCGCGGGGCGGCGTCGCCGACCTGGTCCAGCACGCCGGACACGTCACCGGCGGCGAACGGCGCCGAGCCGGCGGCGGGCGCCAGGTCGGTCACCAGCGGCATGATGTCCTGCACGTCCGCGGGGCTCACCCCGGCCAGACCGGCGCTGTTCAGCACACCCTGCGGGTCGGCCTGGTAGGCCGCCGCCGACTGCGGGTCGTTCAGCAGGTTCAGTGCGAAATCGTGCAGCGTCTGCACCGGGCCCATAGTTGGTTCTCTCCTGTACTGACCACTGGATCGGGGAGTCCGAGAAAAACGGACGAGCCGACGATCGGGCCGGCTCGCGATCGAAGATAGGCCCGCGATCGGGGCGCGCCATCGGGGGGTGGCCCGGGCCGGGAGGCCGCAACACTAGGGGACTCGCCCCTCTCCCCGATTAGGGGGATTAGGGGATTTCCGGCGAATTTCCTGGTCACAGGATCGCATCCGGCGGGCCATCTCCGGGCCTGGCCGGGCCAGCCGATCGGGGGATCCCGGCGCCCCCGCGAAGAGGGACGCCGGAAACCACCCGTTGGTGTGAACCATGCGGAGCCGGTTCAGGCGCTGCGCACCGCTTCGGCGGGTTCGGTGCCCCCGGCCAGCCCGGTCAGCAGCTCGGCCTGGCGCCCGCGGTAGGCGGCCACGTTCTCGACCTTGAGTTCCTCGTACCCACGCACGAGATCCGGCAGCCCGGCCAGTTCGGCGAGCCGCTCCTCCTCGCCCGGGGCCAGTTCCAGCGCCCGCGTCACGACTTCGCGGTACTCCCCGATCAGCTCGCGTTCGAGCCGCCGGAGTTTCGCCCGGCCGAACAGGTCGAACGGCGTACCGCGCAGCGCCCGGCCGGAGCGCAGCACCCGCAGCACCGGACGGAAACTCCGGCTGCCGAGGCTGAGCTTGCGGTCCATCCCGAGCGCACGCAGCACCGGCGGGTGCAGCTGGTAGGAGAACGTCGACCCGACACCGAATTCCGCTTCGATCTCGGCGATCAGTGCCGGATCCAGGGACAACCGGGCGACCTCGTACTCGTCCTTGTAGGCCATCAGCTTGTACAGGTTGCGCGCCACCGCCTCGGCGACCACCGCGCCGGCGCGGGTGCGCACCAGCTCGACGAAGTCCGCGTACTCCCGCGCGTAGCGCTCGTTCTGGTAGGCGATCAGGTCGGGCACCCGCACGTCGAGCACCCGGCCCAGCTCCGTGTCCGGTCCCGAGTGCACGAGCGCCCGCACCCGGCGGACCGCGTCACCGGACGGGCCGGGGACGGCGGGCACCTCGGGCGCGAGGTCGGCGGCGAGCCGGTCTGGATCGGCGACCGCCTGGCGGCCGCGGCGGAAGGCCTGCAGGTTCATCTCGACCGCGGTGCCGTTGAGAGTGATGGCCTGCTCCAGGCTTTCCGCGGACACCGGCAGCGCCCCGGTCTGGTAGGCCGCGCCCAGCTGCAGCAGGTTGGCCGGCTGGTCGTCGCCGAACAGCTGCCCGGCCAGCCCGCGCGCGTCGAGGTAGTGCCGGGCGGCGGTCGCGTCGTCGAGGGCGGCCCGGATGCTCGACTGCTCCGGGAAGGACACCGCGGTGTCGACGACCATCCGTCCGGTCGGCACCTCCGAAGTGGACACCACCGCCACCGTGTGGTCCGCGTCGGCCACGCCGAGGTAGGCCGGATCGGCGCCGACCAGCGGATCACAGGCGAGGTAGAGGTCGCACTCCCCGGCGGCGAGCTTCGCCGCCTGCTCCACCTCGCCGTCGGTGATCTTCACGTCGGACACCACCGCGCCGCCCTTTTGGGCGAGTCCGGTCTGGTCGAGGGTGCGTACGCGCTTGCCGTCCACTACCGCCGCCACCGCAAGGATCTGCGCCACGGTGACCACACCGGTCCCGCCGATCCCGGTGATGCGGACTGCGGCGTCGCCCTCCGCGCGGGCCGGCTCCGGCAGGACCTCGGCGGCCAGCGGCGCGACGTCGCGGCGACGCACCCTCCCGGTCGGCACCACGGTGAGGAACGACGGGCAGTCCCCGTGCAGGCAGGAGTAGTCGACGTTGCAGGACGCCTGGTGGATCTGGGTCTTGCGGCCGAATTCGGTCTGCACCGGCTGGACCGAGAGGCAGTTCGACTTCGTCCCGCAGTCGCCGCAGCCTTCACAGACCCGCTCGTTGATGAACACCTTCTTCGCCGGGGTCTCCTGCTTGCCACGACGGCGTTTCCGGCGCTTCTCCGCCGCGCACTCCTGATCGTGGATGAGCACCGTGACGCCCTTGACCTTGGCCAGTTCCTCTTGCGTACGCAGCAATTCCGTCCGGTCACGGACCTCGACGCCACGAGGCAGCGCCCGCCGACGCAGCCGGCGCGGGGCGTCCGAAGTGATCACGACCTTCGCCGCGCCCTCGACCAGCAGCAGCGCGGCGACCTGCTCCACCGGCAGCCCGCCGACCGCGTCCTGCCCGCCGGTCATCGCGACCGCGGAGTTGTAGAGCAGCTTGTAGGTGATGTCCACGCCGGCCGCGACCGCGGCACGCACGGCGAGGCTGCCGGAGTGCATGAACGTGCCGTCCCCGACGTTCTGGGTCAGGTGCGGGGTTTCCACGAACGGCGCCATGCCGATCCACTGCGCGCCCTCGCCGCCCATCTGGGTCAGGCCGATGACGTCGCCGACCTGATCCGGCTCCATGAACAGGGACATGGTGTGGCAGCCGATCCCGGCGCCGACGACCGTGCCGTCGGGCACCTTCGTCGAAGAGTTGTGCGGGCAGCCGGAGCAGAAGTACGGCGTGCGCGAAAGCAGCGGGACCGAGATGCGTTCCCGCCGGCGCCGCGCCCGCCAGGCGCTGACCGGCTCCAGGTCGCCGTGCGCGGAGAACCGCCTGGCCAAGCCGGCCGCGATACCATCCGGGTCGAGTTCGCCGAGTTCGGTGAACAGCAGCCGCCCGTCCGGCCCGGACTTGCCGTGCACCTGGGGCGCGTCCGGACGGCCGTAGAGGATCTCCTTGACCGCGGGCTCCACCACCGCGCGTTTCTCCTCCACCACCACGATCTCGTCCAGGCCCCGGGCGAACTCGGTCACGATCGATGGTTCCACCGGGTGCACCACGCCGAGCTTGAGCAGCCGGATGCCGTAGCGGGCCAGCTCGGCCTCGCCGAGGCCAAGCATCCGCAGTGCCTGTCGCAGGTCCAGATAGGACTTCCCGGAGGCGATCACGCCGATCCGGTCGGCCCGCCCGGAGGCGACGATCCGGTTGACCCCGCCGGCCCGCACGTACTCCAGCGCCAGCGGCAGCCGGACCCGGTGCAGGCTGTGTTCGAGGGTGGCCAGCTCAGGGCCGAGCAACCGGCTGCTCGGCCGGTGCCGGTAGGCGCCCTCGGGCAGCTCCGGGGCGGTCCACTCGGGATCGACCAGCGCGGTGCCGCCCGCATCGGCGACGTTCGCGACCATCTTCATCGCGGTCCACACGCCGCTGGCGCGCGACAGCTCCACCGCGTGCCTGCCATAGTCGAGCACGTCCTGTGAATCGGCGGGGAAGAACACCGGCATCGCGAGATCGGCGAGCGCGTGTTCGGACGCGCACGGCACAGTCGAGGACTTCGCGTTCGGGTCGTCGCCGACCAGCGCGACCGCGCCGCCCCGTGGGTCGGTGCCCGCCAGGTTCGCGTGCCGCAGCGCGTCGGTCGCCCGGTCGAGACCGGGTGCCTTGCCGTACCAGAAGCCGGTCACCCCGTCCGGGCGCAGCGTCCCGGCGCGGGCGGCGAGCTGGCTGCCCATCACCGCGGTCGCGCCCAATTCCTCGTTCACGCCCGGCTGGTGCACGATCGCGTGTTCGCCGAGCAGCTTGGCGTGCCGGGCCAGTTCCAGATCGAACCCGGCGAGCGGGGAACCCTCATAGCCGGACACGAACGCGGCCGGCTCGCCCCCGCCGCGGCGGTCGTGGCGCATCCGGTCCAGCACCATCCGGACCAGCGCCTGCACCCCGGTCAGATAGACCGTGCCCGTCTCGCGCTGGTAACGGTCCGCCAGAGTGAACGCGCTCATCCGGCCCATCCTTCCGCCTTGGTTCGTCGGCCGACGGGCTCCCGCCGCCGGGCGTGATCCACCTCACCCGCTTCTCCGCCGATGCGCAATGTACCTGCCCGCCGATCCGGTCAAGACGCAAAGGATGACACCGGGAGAACGTTTTCCGAATATTCCTTTGCGTAGCATGACGGGATGAGCGAGGACCTGCTCGACGCCACGGATCACGAGATCATCGCACTGCTGCGCGCGGACGCCCGCCGCACCTTCGCCGACATCGCCGCGCGGGTGTCCCTGTCCACCGCGGCCGTGAAGCGGCGCGTCGACCGGCTCCGCCGCGACGGCGTGATCACCGGCTTCACCGTGCAAGTCGACCACAGCAAGCTCGGCTGGAGCATCGAAGCGTTCTGCCAGCTCCGGTTCTTCGGCAGCACCAAAGTGGACGAGATCGTCGAGACCACCACGAAGATCCCGGAAGCACAGGCGGTGTTCACCATCGCCGGCGACCCGGACGCGGTGGTCTGGCTGCGCGGGCGCGACATGGCCCACCTGCAGCGGACGATCGACGAACTCCGCCGCAGCCACAACATCACCAGCACCCGCACACTCATCGTGCTGGACTCCTGGATCCGCGGGCAGGACGGAAAGCTGTGAAGGGTCCCTTCACGGACGCTGCGTCCGTGAAGGGACCCTTCACGGACTCCGTGCCTGTCGACGCCGCCGTCATAAATTTGACTCAAGCGAAAGCTTGCGTGTACGGTCCCTGACGCACACACGCAAGGGCGCGACGGTGATCTCACGCCCCTCTCGAAGCTGGGATGTCCATGACTGAACTCGGCGAGGCAGGGCAGCTCACCGGCATGCCCCGGGTGGAGCCCATCGATCTCGATGTCTCGGCGCTCCGCCGGCTGACCGCCGACGTCATCGAACTGGAACTGGTCGAGCCGACCGGTGCCGCGCTGCCGGACTGGATGGCGGGCAGCCACGTCGACATCGAGCTGGGCAACGGCATGGTGCGTCAGTACTCGCTGTGCGGTACCCCGGGAGATCGGGACTCCTACCGCATCGCGGTGCTGCGGGAGCGCGACGGCCGGGGCGGATCGCAGTACCTGCACGACAGCGTGATGAAGGGTGACCGGGTCCGGCTCGTGGGCATCCGCAACACCTTCCGCCTGGCGGAGTCCGCGGCCCGCTACGTCTTCCTCGCGGGAGGTATCGGGATCACCCCGATCCTGTCCATGATCCGTGCCCTGCGGCATCGGGACACGGACTGGATCCTCCACTACGGCGGGCGCTCGCGGGAGCTGATGCCGTTCGTCGACGAGCTGGCCGACGTCGGGGACCGCGTCGCGCTGTACCCGCAGGACGAAACGGGTCTGCTGCCCCTGCCCGCGATCGTCGAACAGGCCGGCATCGACGGCACGGCACTCTACGCCTGCGGGCCGTCCGCGATGCTGGACCGGCTCCGGTCGCTTGCGGACACCGCCGGCGGTGTCGACCTGCACCTGGAGCGGTTCGTGGGCGCGAGTCCGACCACCGCGGCGACCGGGTTCACCGTCACCCTGACCCGCAGCGGGCGCTCGCTGCACGTTCCGGCGGACGCATCACTGCTCGAAGTCCTCGAAGACCACGGCATCGACATCCTCTCCTCCTGCCGCAGCGGCGTCTGCGGCACCTGCGAAGTGGACGTCCTGGCGGGAAAACCCGACCACCACGACAGCATCCTCTCCGACACCGAACGGGAAGAGGGACGCGTCATGTTCCCCTGCGTCTCCCGGGCGGCGACCCCACGGCTCGACCTCGATCTCTGAGGCGATCACACGCAGAAGGGCAGGCCCATGACCCAGCAGATCAACGACGATCACCGCCTCAAGGGGACTCCGCACGGCGAGTGGCTGCGCGGTCTCACGGTCCAGGAACTCGACGAGCAGACCGATGAGGTGTTCGCGCGCCTGCGCAAAGAGCTGCCGGTCGCGTGGGTCCCGGCGCTCGGCGCGTGGGTCGTCAGCAGCTGGGACCTCTGCCGGGAGGTCGCGACGAACGCCGAGGACTTTCCCGGCGGGACCAACGTGATGGAGGCACGCCTGTTCGGCACTCCGCTCATCCTGGGGGCCGAGGGCGCCACCCACGCCGACCTCCGCCTCGCCGTGGGCGGGCAGTTCCACGCGAGGACTTTCAAGCAGCGGCTGGAGGAGCGGATCAGGCCCTTGGCGCGCGAGCATTGCGCGAAACTCGACCCGTCGCGCGGCTGCGAACTCATGCACGACTACTTCGAGCCCGTCAGCGTGCTGAGCGTGGCCGACGCGCTCGGCTTCCGTGAGCTGACCGCCGACACGCTGCAGCGGTGGTTCCACACTCTGGCGCTGGGGTCCGCGAACACCACCGACGAGAACGGGCAGTTCCTCGATCCGCACGGTTTCGACGACGCGGACGTCGTGCGCGAAGAGGTGCGTGCCTACCTCACCGAACTGCACGCCAAGGAACGGGAAAACCCGGCCGACGGCCCCGTCGGACAGTTCTTCCGAGCCGGCCTGCCCGAGGGCGAGATGCGGGACGTCGAGTACCTCCTGCCCTCCACCTTGGTCCTCTTCCTGGGCGGCCTGCAGGAGCCGGGGCACGCGTGCGGGACGACGTTCCTCGGACTGACCACCCGCCCGGAGCAGATGCGGCGCGTCATCGACGATCCCGGGCTGCTCGGCAAGGCGATCGCCGAGGCCCTGCGGTGGATGAGTCCGCTGTACGGCGGGGCCTCCCGCACCGCCGCCCGCGACCTGTCGCTCGGCGGACAGGACGTGCGGGCCGGCGACCACCTGTGGCTGATCTACGGCTCGGCGAACGTCGACGAGTCGGAATTCGCCGATGGCCGCACCTACGACCTCGACCGTGAGCGGCACCCGAATCTGGCGTTCGGTGTCGGCCGACACAGCTGCGTCGGCAGCGCCTACGCGCCCCAGGTCGCACGGATCGCCCTCGAGGAGCTCTTCCGTGCGTTCCCCGGCATCAGGCTGGATCCGGAACAACCCCCGAACCCGGCCGGGTGGCTGTTCCGCGGCGCACGCGAACTCCATGTCCTGCTGCGGTGAGACCGCGACGCACCAGGTTCTTCCCGAGTGCGCGGGACGTGGCCCGGCCGCCCCGGTGCGGCCGGGCCATTCGGTGCTCCGTCGGCGCCCCCCCGACACCACACGGTGCAGCGAGCCGATCCAGGCGGTCAATCCCGCGATGACACCAGCGGATCGACATTTCATGATATTCCCACGGCGCGTCCGGCTCGCGCCGCGACGCGACGGACGTCCGCATTGCCCTGGGAATGAGACTCAGTTGATGTGAATGCGACTCACAAAACTAGTATTCATTCGGAAGCCCTCACCTTTGGCGAACGTGTGCCGCCGAAAGCCATCACCGGGGTTGTAGTCAAACCACCCGGCATTGTTGCCACTCAGGAAGAGTTCAACACCACCTTGATTCGCGTCGATCTCACCTGCGTTGGCGAAGCACATGTGGGTGCCAGTCCCGTTCCAGTTGCGGATTCCCAGGTGAAAGTACTGGGGGGCGGTGTCAAGGGCACATTCGAAAGGGTTCCTGATCACATTGGTCGCGTAAGCAGGAACGGCTCCGATACCGAGAGCCGTCGCGACTACCGCGACGACGACAGCAGCTCGTGTTTTTTTTCATGACAGACCTCTCAGATTTTTCCTGTGGTTCTCATCGTTTCCACGCGAGGCGAAACAAGCACCCATCGCCACATGCGGCGACGGTTGACGACTACGGCAACCAGTCGGGTCGAACGCACAACTCAAAAACAGAGAATGATGATCTTTTCGCGGCGACCCCTACCGCGTCAGACGCTGGGAGAACTTTGGATTCGTGATCGATGATCGATCCGCCGAATCAGCCTGGCGGCCGCATACCGTTATTCAAGGGACTCGCTGGGGGACGGCGGGCGTCTACCCTCCGACGACAGTCGCGCCGCGACCGTCATCGGACGATCCTCTCTTGTGAAGAGGAAGGTAACCGCCTGTTTGGCGGGTACTGCACTCTGGACACTACGCCTGGGTCGGCCGTCCGGTGTGGACACTGCCCCTTCGGCCACTGCCGCTTGCCTCGCAGGGCAGCCGCTTTTTGTGGATCATGGCTGGTCAGAGCGCTGGGACCCCGCATGATCGGGAAGACGGCCGCCGCAAGATCATCATGGTGTCCGGTACACGCCGAGCGGCTGTCCGGGCAGCTTCGCCCGAGTGGTCTGGACAGGCCCACCAGCCGTGTGCTGTGATCTTCCCGTCATTTTCCAACGTTGTAAAACGGCTCCGAGAAGGAGAGCGCTTTGCGCGCAACGGCAGGAATCCTGAGAAGGCTGGGCATCCTCACCGCCGCGGTCTGCACCACGATCACCGGGGTGTCCGCACCCCCGGCGACGGCCTCCGTGCAGACCCAGACGGTGACCACGGCGAATGCCCGGTTCCAGGTCCTCTCCCCCACCCTGATCCGCACCGAGTACTCCGGCGACGGAAACTTCGCCGATCCGGCCACCTTCAACGCCATCGGCCGCGGCTCGTTCACCAGGACTCCCTTCACCTCCACCGTTTCCGGTGGGGTGCTGACCATCCGGACCAGCGCGGTGAGCCTGAGCTACCGGCTCGGTTCCGGCCCGTTCGACACGAGCAACCTCAGCGTGCGGCTGACCGCCGGGACCCCCGTCACCGCGGCGCCGTGGCAGCGCCTCGTCTGCGCGGCAGGCGAGTTGTGCGAGGCAGAAGACCTGCCGCACGACGGCCCCGGCGCCGCTACCGACCACAAGGGCTACACGGGAACCGGCTTCCTGGCCGGTTTCGAGACCGACGGCGCGACGGTGTCCGCCGACGTGGAAGCCCCGGCGGACGGCACCTATACGCTGTCGACCCGCTACACCAACGGCCAGGGCGGTGACAGCCAGCACGTCACGCGCACGCTGAGCGTGACCGTCGACGGTGGTCCCGCGCACAAGCTGAACCTGCCCGCCACCACCGACTGGGACACCTGGTCCGTCGCGTCGGTCGACCTGCCGCTGAGCGCCGGGCGCCACACAGTCGCGATGACCCGGGCACCGGGCGACTCGGGGCACGTCAACCTGGACAGCCTCGCCGTGCTGCAGAAGGGCGCGCAGTACCCCTCGACATCGGCTCGGGCGATCACCGGCTGCGGATTCGGCGCGAGCTGCGAAGCCGAGGACGGCCGGCTGGCCGGGACCACGACGATCGCCACCGACCACAACGGATACTCCGGCTCCGGATTCACCGCCGGTATGCAGCAGGGCGGTGGCCTCACGCAGCGGATCGCGAATGTACCCGCCGACGGCAAGTACGCCTTGCACGTCCGCTACGCCAACGGAACCGGCAGCGACGGCAAGCACGAGACCCGCACTGTCAACGTCACCGCGAACGGTACGACCCGCCGGCTGCAGCTCCCGGCGACCGCCGATTGGGACACCTGGAACACCGCGTCGATCCCGGTGGATCTCAAGGCGGGCAAGGGCGAAGTCGCACTCGGCTGCCCGGACGCGAACAGCTGCCACATCAACGCCGACACACTCTCTGTCACCCCGCTCGACGCGCCCGCCCCGCAGCCGCACTTCGCGCTCGGGCGGTACCGCCGCGGGCTTGACGGCGTGAACGGCGAGAAGGGCGCGCCGCCGACCGTCGAAGGGCTGCTGCACCAGGACGGCTGGTACCTGCTGGACGACACCGCTTCGGCCTTCTACGACCAGCGCAGCGGCAAGGTGACCCAACGCCCGTCGCACGGCGGAAAGCCTTACCAGGACGGGTATTTCTTCGGTTTCGGCCGGGACTACCAGGGCGGCCTGACGACGCTGTCGCAGCTGACCGGCCCGCCCAAGCTGCTGCCACGCTGGGCGTACGGCGTGTGGTACTCGGAGTACATCGACCGCACCGAAGCCGACTACCGCAACACCATCCTGCCCAAGTTCCGCTCTGAGGGCGTTCCGCTCGACGTGCTCGTGATCGACACCGACTTCAAGGCGCCGGACACCTGGAACGGCTGGGAGATGGACCGGAAGAAGTTCCCGGACCCGAAGGGATTCTTCTCCTGGGCACACGGCGAGGGCCTGCGCACCACGCTGAACATCCACCCGAGCATTCAGGAATCCGACCCGCAGTACGCGAAGGCGCAGTCGATCGCGAAGGGCAAGCTGGCACCCGGCTGCGGCGACGGCTGCCGAGTCTTCGACTGGGGTGACCCCGACCAGCTGAAGGCTTACATGAGCCTGCACAACGACATGAACCAGGCGGGCAACGACTTCTGGTGGCTCGACTGGTGCTGCGACGCCGCGCGGTCCTCCCTGCCCGGAGTCACGCCGGACGCGTGGATCAACCAGCAGTACGCGGCGAACATGCCCGGCCGCGGGTTCGCGTTCTCCCGCGCCTACGGGTCGTTGCAGTCCGGCGGGTACGGGAACCCGACCGCGGTGCCGACCGGGCCGTGGGCGGACAAGCGCAGCACCCTGCACTTCACCGGGGACACGCTGTCCACCTGGGGCACCCTGGCGATGGAAATCAGTGCCGCGCCGAACGAATCCGCGGCCACCGGGATGTCCGCGATCAGCCACGACATCGGCGGGCATGTCGACACCGCCGGCATCCCCGGCGGAGAGACCTATGTGGAAAAGGGACAGCAGAAGCGCACCACGAAGCTGCCCGACGACCTGTACGCGCGGTGGGTTCAGCTGGGTACCTTCCAGCCGATCGACCGGTTGCACAGCAACCACAGCGACCGGTTGCCCTGGCAGTACGGGCCGGAAGCCGGCGCCTCCGCCAAGAAGTTCCTGAACCTGCGCGAGAATCTGGTGCCCTACACCTATTCCCTCGCACAGCAGGCGGCCACGACCGGGGTGCCGGTGGTACGCCCGACGTACCTGCAGTACCCGAACGAAGCCGCCGCGTACCCGGCCGCGTCGAAGGAGTACTTCTACGGCCCGGACGTGCTCGTCGCGCCGGTAACCACGCCGGGGTCGAAGGCGGAGACCAGCGTGTGGTTCCCACCGGGTCAGTGGACCGACTACTTCACCGGCCGCACCTATCAGGGCGGCACCACCCAGACCGTGTCCACGGACCTGGGCACCATGCCGGTCTTCCTCCGTTCGGGCGGCATCCTCACCACGCACACCGCGGACATCCAGCACGACGCGGCAGCGGATCAGCTCACCGTGACCGCGGCGGTGGGCGGGTCGGGCAGCTTCTCGCTGTATGAGGACGACGGCGAGCATGCAAACCGGAGCGCGACCACGAAAATCGGCTACGCGGAGCGGAACGGCCGGCACACGCTGACCGTCGCCCCGCCGGCCGGTAAGTACCCCGGGCAACCCGCACAGCGCACCTGGACCGTCGCGTTGACCGGACTCGCCTCCGCACCGGCGAACGTCACGGTGAACGGCAAGGCCGTGGCAGGGTCGTGGGACAGCGTCAAGCACGTCCTCACCGTGCAGGCGCCGAAGCAGCCGATCGGGCAGGCGCTGACCGTCAGCGCCTGGTGATTCCGCGGGGGAAGCCGGTGCGCCGGCTTCCCCCGTTTCGCCCGAGTGCTGCTCCGGTTTCGCGAGCATACGGGCTGTGAAGGGACCCTTCACGGACGCTGAGGCTGTGAAGGGTCCCTTCACAGCCCGCGGGACCGGCCGAGCGCGCACGGACGCGGTATCGTGGCCGGCGGAACGTCCCTTTCGGAAGGAACCCCAGCCGTGGCAGGTGAAGACGACATCTCCGGGTGAGCCCGGGGCGTGAGCCATCGGCGGGCCAATCCCGCATCGGCTCCGGCCCCTTCGTACCGGACAGCAGCACGCACACGCCGTCATGCGCGTGTGCGTCAGGGATCTCCCCCAGCGCAGCTCGGGGAGGGACCGATGCGGTCCAGGCGCGCGTGGCCGCCTTCGTCGTCCGAAACCGTTCCTGTGCGGGGCCGTCGGGTGCTCCGCCGATTCACCGCGAGGCCTTCCCATGTCCGATCTTCGTATCGTCCTGTCCGGGATCTCCTTCTCCTGGGCGGACGGCACGCCGGTGTTCGACCGGCTTTCCGCCACCTTCCCCACCGGCCGCACCGGACTGGTCGCCCCGAACGGCGCGGGGAAGTCCACGCTGCTCAAGCTCATCGCCGGGCAGCTCGCACCGGCCGCGGGCAGTGTCACCGCCGACGGCCTGCTCGGCTACCTGCCGCAGGATCTCCCGCTCACCACCGGCCGCACCGTCGCCGAAGTGCTCGGTGCCGGCGCGATCCTCCGCGCCATCGCGGCGATCGAAGGGGGCGACGCGGACGAAGCACACTTCACCACCATCGGCGCCGACTGGGACATCGAAGACCGCACCCGCGCCCAGCTCGACCGGCTCGGGCTCGACGACGTGGGCCTGGACCGGCGGCTGGACACGCTCAGCGGCGGCCAGATCGTGTCGCTCGGCTTGGCCGCGCAACTGATGCGCGAACCCGATGTGCTGCTGCTCGACGAACCCACCAACAACCTCGACCGGCACGCCCGCGACCAGTTGTCCGCGGTGCTGGAGAGCTGGTCCGGCTGTCTCGTCGTGGTCAGCCACGACCGCGCGCTGCTCGACCGGATGGACCGGATCGCCGAACTCGAACCCGGCGGTATCCGTTTCCACGGCGGCACTTTCACCGAGTACGAGGCCGCGGTACAGGCCGAGCGCGAGGTGGCGGAGAAGAACATCCGCAACGCCGAGCAAGAGGTCAAACGCGAGAAGCGCGAGAGGCAACAGGCACGCGAACGCGCCGCGCGCCGGGCGAGCAACGCCGCGCGCACCGTCGCCGACGCGGGGCTGCCGAAGATCGTCGCCGGCACCATGAAACGCAACGCCCAGGAGTCCGCGGGGAAGGCCGACGGCACGCACTCCGCGCGGGTCGGCGCGGCCAAGGCCAAGCTCGACCAGGCGGAACGCGCCCTGCGTGAGGAGCAGAAGATCAGCCTGGAACTGCCGGAAACCGCGGTACCCACCGGGCGCACGCTCTTCACCGGCAAGCATTTGCGCGTCCGGGATCTGTTCCCCGGAGAGGGCGTGGAGCTGTCCGTGCGCGGCCCCGAGCGGATCGCGCTGACCGGCCCGAACGGCTCCGGCAAGTCGACCCTGCTGCGCCTCGTGCACGGCGACCTCGACCCCGATTCCGGCGCGATGAGCCGGGCCGAGGGCCGGGTCGCCTACCTGTCGCAGCGGCTGGATCTGCTCGACCCCGGCCGTACGGTCGCGGAGAACCTCGCCGCCGCGGCACCGGAGATGCCGCCCGCGGACCGGATGAACCTGCTGGCCCGGTTCCTGTTCCGCGGCGACCGCGCGCACCTGCCGGTCGACGTGCTCTCCGGCGGCGAACGGTTGCGCGCCACACTGGCCTGCGTCCTGTTCGCCGAGCCCGCCCCGCAACTGCTGCTGCTCGACGAGCCGACGAACAATCTCGACCTGGTCAGCACCGCGCAGCTGGAAAGCGCGCTCAATGCCTATCGGGGCGCGTTCGTCGTGGTCAGCCACGACGAACGGTTCCTCACCGAGATCGGGATCGACCGGCGGCTACGGCTGGCCGGCGGAGTACTGGAGGAGATCGGCTGAACCCGGTGTCCGGACCACGAATCCGGCACCGACTGGACAGTGAGAGAAGGGAAGCGTCATGACGGATCTGTCCGAGCTGCTGAATCACTACGTGGAGACCGGGTACCTCCCGGGCGCGGTGGCGCTGGTCGCCCGCGGCGACGACGTCCGCGCCGAGACCGCCGGGACCCTCGATGCCGAGGGCGCCGCGCCGATGACCGCGGATTCGATCTTCCGGTTCGCCTCGATCACCAAGCCGATCACCGCCGCCGCGGTGCTGATGCTGATCGAGGAGGGCGTTCTCGGTCTCGACGAGCCGGTGCAGCGGTGGCTGCCGGAACTCGCCGACCGGGTCGTGGTGCGCACCCCGGAAAGCCCGGTCGGCGACGTGGTCCCGGCCCGCCGTCCGATCACCGTGGCCGACCTGCTCACCAGCTGCAGCGGCTACGGCTTCGCGTCGGACTTCTCGCTCCCCCAGGTGCAGCGACTGCTCACTGTGGACACTGACGGCCGTGAGGTCCAGCAGCGCCCGGCACCGGACGAGTGGCTCGCCGCGCTGGCCCGGCTCCCGCTGCTGCACCATCCGGGCGAAGCGTTCCTCTACAACACCAGCTCCGACCTGCAGGGCATCCTGATCGCGCGGGCGAGCGGCCGGTCCCTGCCGGAGTTCCTCGCGCAACGGCTGCTCGATCCCCTGGGCATGACCGACACCGGATTCGTCGTACCCGAGGCCGATCGGAGCCGATTCACCAGCTACTACCGCCCGGCCCCGGACGGCGGGCTGGAACTGGCCGACACCCCGGACGGCCAGTGGAGCAGGCCGCAGGCCTTCCCGTCCGGCGCGGGCGGGCTGGCCGGGACGGCGGGCGACTGGCTCCGGTTCGCCCGGATGCTGCTGGCCGGCGGTGTCGGTGAAGGCGGCCGGCTGCTCTCGGCGGAATCCGTACGGCAGATGACCACCAACCACCTGACCGCGTCCCAGCGGGCCACGGGCTCCTTGTTCCTGGACGGCCAGGGCTGGGGCTACGGCGGGGGTGTCGACCTGACACACACCGAACCGTGGCAAATACCCGGCCGTTACGGCTGGGTCGGTGGTTCCGGCACCAGCGCGCACCTGATCCCGGCCACCGGCGAAGTCGCCATCCTGCTGACCCAGCGCGGGATGGCCGATCCGACGCCGACACCGATACTCAGGGACTTCTGGCGGTGCGTCGCCGGCGGCCCGGCCGGATTCACCGGCTGAGGGGACCCACACAGGCGGAGGCGGTACAGTCGCCCGCGGGTCCGCAGTGAGCCAGGCTTGGCAGAGGGGTAGACGTGGGGATTTTCGACAAGATCCGCGGCGAGTTCATCGACATCATCGAATGGACCGACGACAGCCGGGATACCATCGTGTGGCGCTTCCCGCGCTACGAGAACGAGATCAAGATGGGCGCCAAGCTCACCGTCCGGGAGTCGCAGGCGGCGGTCTTCGTCAACGAGGGACAGGTCGCCGACGCCTACCCACCCGGCATGTACACCCTGCAGACGCAGAACATGCCGGTGATGTCCACCCTCAAGGGCTGGAAGTACGGATTCGACTCGCCGTTCAAGGCCGAGGTCTACTTCGTCAACACCCGCCAGTTCACCGATCTCAAATGGGGCACGCAGAACCCGATCATCCTGCGGGACCCGGAGTTCGGCATGGTCCGGCTGCGCGCCTTCGGCGGTTACGCGGTGCGCGTGGTCGAGCCGGTCGCGCTGCTCAAGGAGCTGGCGGGCACCGACCCGCAGTTCCGCACCGAGGAGGTCTCCGAGTACCTCCGGCAGCTGATCATCGGCAAGCTCGGCCCGGCGATCGCCGGCGCCGGAGTGCCCATGCTCGACCTGGTCACCCAGCAGGACCAGCTCGGCGGCGCGATCGCCAACGCGCTCAACCTGGAGCTGCGGGCCAACGGGATCGAGATCTCGAAGTTCATCATCGAGAACATCTCGGTCCCGCCCGAGGTCGAGGCCGCGATGGACAAGCGGACCCAGATGGGCGTGGTCGGCAACCTGGACCAGTACACCCAGTTCCAGTCCGCGAACGCGATCGAGGCCGCCGCGCAGAACCAGGGCGGCGCGGGCGAGGGCCTGGGCATCGGGCTGGGCATGGCGCTCGGCCAGCGCGCCGCCGGGCCGCAGGGCCAGCCGCAGCAGCAATACCAGCAACCCCAGTACCAGCAGCCGCCGACCGGACCTCAGTACCAGCAGCAATATCAGGCACCGCAGTACCAGCAGGCACCGCCGGGGCCGCCGCCGCTGCCACAGGCCGAGCAGTGGTTCCTCGGCGCGGGCGGTCAGCAGCTCGGCCCGTTCGACCGCGCACAGCTGGGCGGGCAGGTCGGGGCGGGCACGCTGACCCGCGAGACCCTGGTCTGGAAGAACGGGATGGCCGCATGGACCCCGGCCGCGCAGGTGCCGGAGGTCGCCGCGCTGCTCGGCGCGACCCCGCCGCCGCTGCCGCCGCAGGCCTGACCATCCACTCCCCGGGGGACCTGATGACCGACCCACGTTTCCAGCAGGCCGGTGTCGCGGCCACGACCTACCCGTGTGGCGGCTGCGGCGCGCGCCTGGAGTTCGCGCCCGGCAGCACCGGCATGCAATGCCCGTACTGCGGGTACCGGCAGGAGATCACCGCCGGGGACCGGCAGATCCGCGAGATCCCGTTCGGCGAGCTGGCCGGGCTGGCCCGCAAACCGGTGGGCAGCATCGGCAAGTACGTGTTCGCCTGCCAGCGCTGCGCGGCGCGCACCGAGACCAACGAGACGGCGAGCCTCTGCCAGTTCTGCGGTGCGCCGCTGGTGATCGACCCGGCGGCGTCCGGTCAGCTGGTCCCCGAAGGGGTGCTGCCGTTCCAGTTCGATCGGGCCGCGGTGAGCACGCACCTGAAGAAGTGGACCGCGTCGCGCCGCTTCGCGCCCAACGCACTGAAGAAGGTCACCACCGCGGAGAGCACCAAGAGCACCTATCTGCCGCACTGGACCTACGACTCGCAGACCGAATCGTTCTACACCGGACAGCGCGGCGAGTACTACTACGTCAACGAGACCTACTACGAGAACGGGCAGCGCAAGACCCGCCGCGTCCGGCGGACCCGGTGGTACCCGGCGCAGGGCCAGGTGGCCAGGTCGTTCGACGACGTGCTGGTCCCGGCGAGCACCCAGATCGCGCCGGCCGAGGTGGACAAGCTGGCGCCGTGGCCGCTGCCGGACGCCCAGCCGTACCAGCCGGAGTTCCTCGCCGGGCACTTCGCGCTGCGCTACGACCTCGAACCGGAGACCGGGTTCGAGGAGGCCAAGCGGCGGATGGCCCCGGTCATCGAGAACGACTGCGAGCGCGACATCGGCGGGGACACGCAGAAGGTGCATTCGGTGGACACCCGGCATCACGATGTGTCGTTCAAGCTGATGCTGCTGCCGGTGTGGGTCGCCAGTTACGTCTACCAGGGCAAGACCTGGCAGATCCTGGTCAACGGCCGCACCGGCGAAATCCACGGCGAACGGCCGTGGAGCAAGGTGAAGATCGCCGTCGCCGTGGTGATCGCGCTGATCGTGGTGGCCGCGATCGTCTACTTCGCGGTCACGAGCGGGCACAGCAGCACGTCCGGCGGGCACCACAGCGGCACGCACCACTGACCCGTCAGAAACGCAGCTGCCGCGTCTTGATGCCGTACTGCGTCATCTTGCGGTAGATCGTCGCGCGCGCCATGCCCAGCTCGGCCGCGGTGGCGGGCTGGGCGAGGCAGCGCACGATCTCGTCGCGTTCCGTCGCCTGCAGCGGCTGAGCCGTGCCCGGCGTTGGTGAACACCTCGGCGGGCAGGTGCGGCACGTCGATCACCTCGGACCTGGCCGCGGCCTCGCGCACGACCCGGCACGTTCTCCGGCCAGTCGAGGCGGTCAGCGCCCGCGCGGCGGCCGGGGTGAAGCCGACCTCGCGGCCACGCACCCGATGCGCGAAGTGGCGGGCCAGCAGGCCCACGTCGTCCGGGTCGAAGCGCAGCGCGGGCACCTCGATCACGGCGTCCAGGTGACCCCCGCGGTAGAACGGGTGATCGAGGCGAACATGCTGCTGTCCGGACTCGGCTTCAAGTCCGGTGGGCTCACCGCCGTGCACAACGGGCTGACCGCGGTCGCGGCCACCCCACGGGCTCGCGCACGGGCAGAAGGTCAATCTCGGCCCGCTCACCCAACTGGTGCTTGAAGGGGTGCCGGCCTCGGCCGTCCGCGAGAATTCACCACCCGGCTGGGCCTGTCCACCACGCTCACCGAAACCGGGCTGCGCGCCGACGACACCGATACGCTGCGAGTGGTCGCAAACGCGGCGACGGCGCCCGGGGAGACCATCCACGCCATGCCGTTCGAGGTGCGCGGTGAGGACGTGCTCGCCGCGCTGGTCTCCGTCGGACGGCTGGCGCGGCGGATCCGTGCCGCGGCGAAGCTGCCCGAACCGGTACCGCACGTGCCCAGGACGAAGGAGAGCACATGATCTTCATCACCGCGAAGTTCCTGATCAAGCCCGAACATGCGGACAACTGGCCGGAGATCTCGCGCGCGTTCACCGAAGCGACCCGCGCCGAGCCCGGCTGTCTCTGGTACGACTGGTCCCGCAGCCTGGCCGACCCGAACGAATACGTGCTCGTCGAAGCGTTCCGCGACGACGACGCGGGCGCCGCGCACGTCGGCTCGGCGCATTTCAAGGCCGCGCAACAGGAACTGCCGCCGTACCTGGCGCAGACCCCGCGCATCGTGAACGCCAAGGTGGATCAGAACGACTGGTCCGAGCTGGGCGAGCTGGCCGTCCGGGACTGACCGCGAGGGGCCGCCGGGATCGGCGGCCCCTCCCCTATCCTCGTCCGGGACACTCCCGGGGGAGGGACGATGCCGGATTCCGCCGGTCCAGGACGGGAATTCGTACGAAAACTGCTGCACCACGGCACGCCACGCGAGCCGAGCGACCACGAGGACGCCACCGCGACCCTCGCCCGGGCCGCTCGGTACTGGGTCGTCGTACCGACCGGATACCGGATCGCCCAGTTCGCCAAGGCTTTCATCGGGTTCGTCGCGTCCAACGGCAGCGCCGGACTGGCCGTGGTGCTGGCCACGACCGTCGTCGCGCTGGTGGCGAACGCCGGGCAGCTGTGGTGGTTCCTGCGCTCGCGCGGGTTGCCCGCGCACCGGACCACGCGGGTGCTCTCCCCCGACCTCGCCGCCGGGGTGCTGCTCAACGTCGTGGTCGCGGTCCTCGCACCGGCCGCGGTCCAGCCGTTCGCGATCGACCTGGCCTGGACGTGGATGATCGGCACGGTCGCGATGTGGGCGGGTACCCGAGGCCTGCCCACGGCGTTGCTGCTCCTCGCCGCGGCCGTGCCGTTCCGCGCCGTACTGAGCCTGGTCGGCGGACGCGCGTTCGACGAACCGCTCGCGCTCAGCCGTTCGGTCGGCGACCTGATCGGGCTCGCGGTGGCGATCGTGATCACCTTCGTCGTGCTGATCCTGCTCGGCACGGGTTCCCGGGTCGCCTTCGACTTCGGCCTGCGCAGCGGTCAGGAAGCCGAACGGCGCCGTACACAACGGCTTCTGCACGACAGCGTGCTCCAGAGCCTTGAGGCGTTCGGCCTACCAGCGCCGGACGACGAGGAGCACGCCGCCACCCGCCTCGGCGAGCTGCGCCGCGCCGCCCGCGCCGAGGCCGCCGGCCTCCGCCGGACCATCACCGAGCCGGTACAGGCCGGCCCGACCCGCGGCTTCGTCGTCGAATTGGCCGACGTGGCCGCGGAAATGGCCAGGGAAGGGCTGCGCACCCAGCTCGTCACCGCCGACTTCGCCGACGACCGGCTCTCCGCCGAACGGCGCACCGCCCTCCGCGAGGCGGTGCGGGAAGCGTTGCGCAACACCGCGAAACACTCCGGCACCGGCCAGGTCGTCCTCCGCGTGGAAGAACGCGACGGCGGGATCACCGTGGTGGCCAGGGATCAGGGCCGCGGCTTCGACCCGGAGGGTCAGGCGCCGGGCTTCGGAATCAGCCAGTCGATCGAGGCCCGGCTGACCGAGGTCGGCGGCACCGGCCGCGTCGAATCGGCACCCGGCCGCGGAACCCGCGTGACGCTGTGGGTCCCGCATTGAGACCGAACGGTCTCGGCGCGCCTGCGGTGTGGCGGGTGTCGTCCGGTCGAGCCGGGTGGTGCGATCGTGGCTGTCTGGTGATCAGCCCAGCTCCGCCAACCGCGCCACAGCCGGCGCCATCCCGTCGATCCACGCGGCCGGTGCCCCGCCGGGAGGCATGATGAGGGCGGTGTGCACGCCGAGCTTCGCGTAGTCCGCCATGCTCCGCACGAACTCGTCGCAGGCCTCCGGTCGGGCCTGCCCGCGGTGATCGTCTTGCGGATCGCGTCGTAGTCCCGGCCGAGGTCGTCGCAGTGCTTGCCCAGCACGTCGAGCTTGTGCGCAACTTGCGTCCACATCTGCGCGCAGACCCGCAACGTCTCCTCAAGCCGCTCGAACCGCTCCGCGACCGGCGGGAACGGCACGCCCAGCGCATGATGCTCGCGCTCGAACCAGGCCGCCCCGACGCCGAGCGCCGCCCGCCCGCCCGAGAGCACGTCGAGCGTGGTCACGATCTTGGCGAGCAGCCCCGGATGCCGGTAGGTGACGCCCGTGACCAGCAACCCGAGTTCGATCGCCGACGTGTGCGCCGCGAGGAAGCCGAGCGTGGTGTACCCGTCGAGCATCGGCGACTCGGCGGGCAACCCGGTCGCCTCGATCTGGAAGTAGTGATCCATGAACGACAGCCAGGACATCCCGGCCTCCTCCGCCGCCGCCCCGACCCGCGCCAGTTCCCCGGCCATCGCCGTGGCCCCGCCGTCGATGTCGAACACCGGCACGTGAATTCCCAGCTGCATGGCGGAAGGATCCTGTCGAATCTGTGCGATACTCCGGGCACCACGGAGGCTGGAGCCTGGTGTGCGCTCCAGGGCAAGTCCGGGATTCGGTACCGCCACTCTGCTGACAAAAACTCCGCATCGGCACGGAATTTGCCCTGCGTGAGGGTCCCCCGAAGTGCCTATTCCATTCTTCAGTGAGAACAGTGAGGGTGTTAAGTCATCAAGGGCCGACCAAGCGCCCGGAAAGACCGACCACGACCAGCGACAGCCGGGGGGCAATCGCAGTGGACACGCCGGACAGACCGAAGCCAGACCGTGCACAACGGAACCGGCAGATGCTCAACGACTGGAATCAGGGTGCCTCGCTCAGTGAAATCGCCCGAGCGCACGGGCTTTCCCTGAGCTGGACCGGTCGGCTGCTCCGGCAGGAAGGTGTGGTCCTGCCGGAAATCCGGCAGGGCGTGCGCCGGGTGCTCGACACCCCGCGGATCATCCGGGAATACCGCGGCGGCGCCAGCATTCGCCGGCTCGCCGACGAGCACGCCACCTCTTACGGAACGATCCGTCGTTTGCTCCGCCGCGAGAATGTCCCCCTTAGGCCGCATGGCGGCAACAATTCCGCCGTTCGCCGTTTCCGGTGAGTGCGACCGCTCACGATCGCCCCGTCCGGCGCGATCGGCAGGGTAGACACGATCGAGCGGCCGAGGGGAGGGCGATGATCCGGGCACGGCAGCCGGACGCGGCGGAGGACGCCGTCCGGCCGGTGCAACTTCCGCCGGCCCCGCCGGGGCTGATCGGACGGGAAGCCGAACTGGCTCGCCTCGACGAACTCTGGCGGGCCGAGCACGACACACCATCCGTCGCCGTGGTCACCGGCGTCGGCGGCATCGGCAAGACCGCGCTCGCGCTGCAGTGGCTGCATCGGCGACGGGACGAATTCCCGGACGGGATCCTGTTCGCCAGCCTCGCACCGGAGGACGGCGAGACGGCCGCGCCCGCCAGCGGTGCACTGCACGGTTTCCTGGCCGCACTGGGCGTTCCGGCCGACGAGATTCCCGCTTCGTTCGCCCAGCGCGCGGCCGCGTTCCGGGCGGCGACGGCGGACCGCGCGTTCGGCGTCCTGCTCGACGACGCCGCGCACGGCGCCGAAGTCCGCGCGATGCTGCCGGCCAGCAGCAGCTCGATCGTGCTGGTCACCAGCCGGTCCCGGCTGACCAGCCTGACGCTGGACGGGGCCGAGATCATCCCGCTGGATCCGTTGCCCGTTCCCGAGGCCAAGGAGGTGCTCACGCACCGGGCGGGGCGCGGGCAGCTCGACGACGAAGCCGCCGGCGAACTCATCACCGCCTGCGCGGGCCTCCCCCTCGCCCTCGCCATCACCGGTGCCAGGCTGCGTACCCACCCGGCCCGTAGCACACGCCGCGAAGCGCGCCGGAGCCCGCTGGCGGCCGACCGGCTCGCGACCGTCTTCGACGCGTCCTACACCGCGCTCAGCACCAGCGCGGCGGCCCTTTACCGGCTCTGCGGCCTGCTTCCCGGCCCGCACCACGCCCTCGACTCCCTCCCCGGCGCCCTGCTGAGCACGCCCGATCAGCTCTACGACGACGTCGACGAACTGATCGAGGCGAATCTCCTCACCGAGGTGGACGACGAGACCGTGGCCCAGCACGACGTCGTCCGCCAGGACGCGCGAACCCGCGCGGAGCGCGAGCGCACCCCGGAGGACAACGCCGATGCCCTGCTCCGCGTCACCCGCTGGTACCGCGACCGGATGTTCGCCGCGAACGCGCTGATCCACCCGTTCCAGCCGGTGTTCACCAAAACCACCGCCGCGGCCGGGTCCGCCTTTCCCGACCGTGCGCAGGCGCTGCGCTGGTGGCGGCGGAACCTCCCGGTCATCCGCGCGGTCGCCGCCGAGGCGGCCCGGCGCGGCTGGGACACCGAGACCTGGCAGTTCGGCGAGCTGTTCTGGGGTTTCTATCTGCACCACCGTGATCCCGCGCCGCTCATCGCGCTGAGCTCGGCCGGCGCCGAAGCCGCGCGCCGGTGCGGCGCGCCACTGGCCGAAGCGCGCTTGCGCAGCCAGCTAGGCTTCGTCTACGACAAGCTCGGCCGAGACGAGGACGCGGCCGCCCAGCACGCCGTCGCGCTGGAGATCGGTGAGCGGGAGGGCCACGGGCCGACCCAGGCGACCGCGCTGTCCCGCCTTGCCCGTGCCGCGCGCAGCCGGGGCGAGCTGGAGACGGCGCTGGAGCTGTACCGGCAGAGCGCGGCGGCACACGCCCGGATCGACCAGCCACGCGGAGTCGGCCTCGCCCTCCGCCGGTGCGGCGAGGTGCTGCTTCTGCTCGGCAGGGACGACGAAGCACTCGGCGACCTGTCCGAGGCCGCGGCGATCATGGCTCAGGCGGGCGACACGAGCCAGCACGCCCGCGCCGTCATCTCCCTCGCCCGGGTGCACGACCGCCGCGGCGACCACGAACTCGCGTGCCGCAAGCTCCGGTCCGTGCTCGAACAGGTGGACCGGCGGCAATCACCGCATTATCGCGCCGAGATCCTCACCGCTCTCGCCGATCTCGAAGCCGGCCACGGTGCCGGCGAGGCCGCTTCGCACTATCGCGAGGAAGCTCGCCGGCTCCGCCGCGAAGCCGGCGAGCCACCGGACTGACCACCGCAGCCCATCGGGAAACCGGGCCACTGCCGCGACCGCGCCCGGCCAGGCCGCAAGCGCTGCTTCGGCCGGACCGGCCACCGGTCGTCCGGTGGCCGCCAGCACGAGTACGTCGGCGCGGGGAAACCAGCCCGGATCCGCGAGCCCGAGATCGACGACGTGCAACGCCACGGCGTTTCCCCGCACGAAGATCCGCACGACCCCGACGCCCGGCGCCGGGAACCGGATCATCGTTCCCAGCCCGGTAACGGGACCGGCATCGCCGGCAACGGCGGGGTGGCCGGCTCCGCCGGTTCCGAAAGCTCCAGCAACCGGTACATCGCCGACCGGAGGATGGCCGCCGCGCGATCCGGTCTCGTGCTGATCGCCCGGGTGACGTCGGCGGCGAGCCGGGCGGCCGTTTTCCCCGCCGCCTCGGCCTGCGCCGCGAGCGGCCGGTTCCAGCACAGCTCCCCGGCATGGCACCGCACGACATCGGCGATACTGCCCGGCTGCAGCCCCTTGCCCGGCGAGGAGGCGAGGGTGACCGGACGGCCGAGCGCCGCGGCGTACCCGGTGGTCGATCCGTGATCACCGATCACCCAATCGGCCGCGATCATGGTGGCCTGCCAGCCCCGCTCCGGCGGAATCACCTTCAGCCCCGCCTCGACGCTCCCGGAAAGCCAAGCCGTCACCTGCCGCCGGCCATGCACAGCCCACGCGTTCGGATGCAGCACCGCCGCGACCGCGTAGTCCGCCGTCGGCAGCGCCTCGAGCACCGCCTGGTACAGCTGGGGAATCCGGCCGAAGGTCGAATCGGTGTACCAGGTGGAACTGATCACCACCAGCCGCCGCTGCGGGGTCACCTCCAGCGCGCGGCGGTATCGCTCCCGCAGGCCGGTCGCGGCACGCATCCCGTCGAGGCAGACATCCCCGGCGACCACAGCCGCCGACAGGGCCTCCGGGCAGCGCTCCCGCAGCAGCTCGAACTCGTCGTCCGTCCCAAGCCCGAGCACGGCGGGCAGCACCCGCCCGCGAAAAGTCAGCAGCTCCCGATCCACCGCGGTGGTCCCGACGGTCGCCCCGCCGGCCTTGCGGCTGTAGCGGCTGGGTCGCAGCCGTCCCGCACCGTGCCCGATCAGCAGCACCGGTCCGTGCACCGCTTCCAGGTGCCGGTGGCTGGCGGCCAGCACCAGATCGAACCGGTGTGCCAAGGCCTGTGCCCAGGGCAGTACCAGGCCGTGCTGCGCCCGCACGTACTCGTCCACGCCGTGCCAGCGGTCGGTGCCGTGCGGCACCGTGAACAGCACCTGAACCCTCAGGTCCCGTTCGAGCAGCCGGACCAGGTCCAGCAGCCGCGTCCCGGCGGTCACAGTCGGCACCACCACCAGCACCGCCCGGCAACGCGGCCGGGTCACCCGCGAGCCGGCGTCGAGACCGATCGGCCCCCGCACCCACGTTTCGGATTCCATCGAGCTCCCCTCTCTTCCGGAAAACCGCTTCCCCCTGAGAATGAGAGCCGGATCTGCCGCGGCTCTGCCGGTGTCCTGCCGGGAAGCGGACCGGCACCTGCCCGGCATTCGGCCAAAGTCGATCGTTACCGCCGCGAAATCGCCGATTGATCGTTTTGATGCGAAAATGATCGCTCGGCGAGCGGAGGGGACGTCGAATGGAGACCGCCTACGGAATTCTCGGGCAGACTGCCGTGCGGATGCACGGGAAGATGAACGAGAACTGGGCGACCGGCCAGGTTCAGAATGTGCTGGGAATCCTGCTGGTACGCCCCGGAGAACGTGTTCCCGCAACCCGGATCATGACCTGGGCCTGGGATGACGAGCTTCCGGCCAACCCGAAAGACGCGCTGTACAAAGCGGTGAACCGGCTCCGCCGGGCGTTGGCGGACGCCGATCTCGCCGCCCCGGTCGAGACGGTCGACGGCGGCTACCGGATCGCCCTCGACCCGAATTACGTGGATCTCGCCGTCTTTCACGAGGGAATGCGCGAGGCACGGGCTGCCGCGGACGCCGGCAACCATGAATCAGCATACGAATCGGCACATGCAGCGCTTTCCCTCTGGCGCGGAGAACCGCTGGCCGGCCTGCAGACCGGGCCGGTGCAAAACTGGCGCCGGAACACGATCCTGACGCAGTGGATTCCCGCCTGCAGCTTCCTCGTGCACGAATTGCTGACCCTGCGCCGCCCGGAGACAGCCGCCCGGGAACTGGACAGGCTCCTGCCGGAACACGCCGGGGAGCTGACCTTTGTGAAGCTGCGCACCCGCGTCTTCTATGCGCTGCAGCAGTTCACCCAGGGCCAGGAGTACTTCCTCGGCGCCTACCGCGAATTCCGTGACGCGGGGGACGAACCGGCCGCCGACGAACTCCGCGCGTTCCACGACCGGCTCCGGGAAACCCACCGGAGCACACCGGCACCCGGCAACCTCCGGCCGGTGACGAGTGCGCCGCAGGTCCGGCCGCTGCCCCGGGATCTTCGCGGGTTCACCGGGCGTGCCGACGTGCTCGGGGCACTGAACAACCTGCTGCTGCAGGACAATTCCGGCCGTTCGGCACCGGCGGTCGTACTCACCGGCCCGCCGGGGATGGGGAAGACCAGCGCGGCGTTGCACTGGGCGCACGGGGTCGCCACTGCCTTTCCCCGTGGCAGGGTGTACGTCGATCTCCAGGGGTTCGGTCCCGCACCGCGGCTGGAACACAACGACGTGGTGGATCTGCTGCTGGAGGAGTTCGGATTCCCGGTCGACCACGTGGTCCGCGAATCGGACCGCGCCGCGGTGCTCCGCCGGCACCTGGCCGAGCGCCAAGTGCTGGTGATCCTCGACAACGCGGAGAACTCCGACCACGTCGACCGGCTGCTCGACCTGCTGGCGGACAGCACTCTGCTCATCACGTCCCGGCGCCGGCTCAAAGCGCTGGCCCGGAAGTACGAACTGCCGACGCTGAGCCTCGGGTATCTCGACGACCACGACTCGCTCGCACTGCTCACCCGCCGCATTCACGAACGGGCCGAGCGGGAACCGGATGCCGCGCGGCGGATCGCGCACCTGTGTGACGGGCTGCCGCTGGCGCTCTCCCTCGTCGCCGAACGTGCTGCCGAACGGCCGGGCCTGAGCCTGTCGATGTTGCTCTGCCAGCTGCGGGATCCGGAAATGCTGCTGAGCATCGGGGACAACGGAGACGACGAAAGCCTCCGCACCACGTTCTCGTCCTCGTACCACACCCTCGACCCGGCCGGGCAGGCGGTTTTCCGGCTCTTCGGGCATCACCCCGGAGCGGAGATGCAGGCCGACACCGTGCTCTCCGCGGCCGGGCTCGCCACCACCGACACCCGGCGCGCGCTCGAGACCCTGGTCGCGCTCCACCTGATCGATCAGCCCGGCGACACCGATCGTTTCCGCATTCCCTCGATCTTCCACCGGTACGCCCAGACCCTCAGTGAGCACGACCAAGACCAGGTACCGTTGCGCCGCCTGCTCTCGCACTACACGCGCACGGCCGAGAACGCGCACCGGATCGCCCATCCACACGGTGACCGGCCACCGATCCCGGAAGCGGAGCCGGGCACGAATCCCACCCGATTCGAGACTCCGGAGGCTGCGACCCGCTGGTTCCTGCAGGAACGCACGAACATCGCCGCACTCGCGGCGAAGGCCGAGCAGGCCCGGCTCTTCGACTATGTGTGCCTCCTGGCGCACCTTGTCGGCGAAACCTTGAGCCGGTTCGGCTACTACGCCGAGCGGATCGCCGGACTGACCGCCGCGGCACGGGCCGCACAGGCAAAAGGTGACCTCTTCGCCGAGGGCTCCACGTTCAACGACCTCGGCTACCTCCACCTGACCCTGTGCGATGAACAGGCCGCCGCTCCGATGCTCGCGCGTGCGCTGGAACTGGCGACCGCCGTGAACCACCCGATCGCGATACTCACCGTGAACATCAACCTCGCCCGGCAGCATCGGCTGGCCGGGCGGCACACCGAGGCGATCACGTTGTTCCGCAAGTGTGTCGTCGATGCGCAGGGCGCTCGTGACCCGGTCCGCGAGGCCAAGTCCGAACAGTATCTCGGCGATCTCCTGGCCGACCTCGACCAGCCCGAACGGGCCTTGCCCCACTTCCACCGGGCGCTGCACTTGCGCACCCTGCTCGGGGACACGCCCGCGCGGATCGAGACACACATCGCGCTGGCGGAACTCCACTATGCGCAGGAAGATCTGCCGGCCACGGCCCGGCACTGCGCGCAAGCGCGGACCCTGCTCGACGGCACCGCCGAGCTGACCGCCGGCATGCGGCTGCGCACCGTGCAGGCCCGACTGGCCAAGGCCGAGCACAACGATCGGGCAGCGCTGCGGCTGTCCCAGGAAGCGGTCGAACTCGCCGAGCGTGCACACACCGCCACCGGTCAGGCACACGCACTGGAAGCCTTCGCGGAGATTCTTCACGCTCTGGGAAACAGCCCCGACGCCATCGACGCCTGGACCCGTGCCGCCGCCTTCTATCGTGGCCGCGGGCAGCACGGGAAGGCAGAGCGACTCGAAGCTCACCTCGCCGAGATCGGTCCTCCGCACGAGATACCGGAAGCTCGCGACGGCGAGTCGACCGTGGCGATGCCGTCCCCACGACGTTCCTTTACCAGCAGCGAACAGGCCACCTGAGATCGCGGCACGACCGCACCGGAACAGCCTTGGCACACGAAATCCGGACCACCAAGAGAGCTACCCAGAAAAAGATCAGCTCAAAGGATTACACCGGAATGAGCGACGCACTCATTCCTCTCGAGTGACCCTCTCCAGTGTCTGCCTTCGGTTTGCTACGCAACGTTGGGACCTAAGGACACCCCCGAGTTCTCCTCGTCTCCACTAGGCTCTAACATCTGGCTATCAACCCTCTCGCAGAATGGATTTCGCAGCGAGTCACACCTTGACTGCCATCGAGATCCATGTTACGTGAGGCTTACGACGAGATCAGACCAGGAGCAAAGCCTCTAATGTTTTCTGTTGCACCCACGGCCGCCGCGTCGATCGACGACGATTCGAACCTGGCCGAACCCTGGTGGTGCTGCTTCCTCTGACCCCCAGAGGCCGGTGACCAGATCACTCCGCTCAACTTCGGCGGATCCCCTTTCTCGACCGGCTTTCACCTGAGCCTGCCGGGAGAGGGGACCGCGAGACCCGACCAGCTGCCCGCCAGTGCGGCGACCGGGATCACCCGGCGAATTCGGCCGAGTAATTGTCGGTGCGTTCACCGGACACCGTGCTGTGACCGGAGTTCCGGTCCCCGCACGTGCTGGGTAACACTCCGCGGCAGCCTCCCCCATCCACCCACCAAACGGCCTGCTTTCCTTGCGCATCAAGGCGAACGCCTACAACATTGAGGTACTGCCGGTCGCCGAGGCGGTATCGCCCGGGTCGCCCCGTTCAACGACCTCGGCGCAGATCCCGGCATCGCTACCTGACCGTGTTCAGCCCAGGTCGGCCTCCGGGCGGATCTCGATCGCCGTCCCCGGGCGGTGCAGCTCCAGGACCACGATCTCGTTCTTTCCCTTTCGCCACAGAGGCTTTGGTGCGTAGAGCGTCTGCTGCGGGCCGATCTGCCAGTATCGGCCCAGGTTGAACCCGTTGAGCCAGACCACGCCCTTCTCCCAGCCGGGCAGGGCGAGGAACCCGTCCTCGGGGGTGGTCACGGTCGCGGTGGCGTGGTGGAACACCGGGCCGAGGCCAGGGCCGGGCTCGGCGGCAGCGAAGCGCAGGCCGGACAGGTCGTCCAGCGGCAGCAGACGGATCTCCCAGCCGAACAGCTTCTGCTCGGTGCTCATCGCGACCCAGCCGTCGATTCCCTTGCGGTCGGCGAGGAACGGGCCGAAGTTCACCCGGCCCATGGCGTCCACCAGAATGTCCACCCGGTTCCGGGGCAACGGCAGGGTCAGCTGCACCGTGGCCGCCGGATCGTTCCGGTTCAGGGTGCCCGCGAGCCGCCCTTCGACGAACACCTGTGCGCGGTCGGCGAGGCCGTGGATGCCGAGCGGACCGGAATGCGGGCCTCGCACCATGGTGCGGTAGTGGATCAGGCCGGTGGCCTGCCCGACCCGCTCCATCGGCAGCGGCTGCGCGGACCGCACCGGTTTCGCCAGGACCGGCAGCGCATCGAGCAGTGCGACGGCGCCGTCCGGGTGCACCTGCTGCGCGGGCAGCCGCGCGGACCGGCCGGGCAGGGGACCGACCGGCACCTTGGTGTACTTGGTGATCACCGACCGCAGTGCGGTGTACTTCGCCCCGGTGTCGCCGGCTTCACCGATCGGCGAATCGTAGTCGTAGCTGGTGGTGATCGGCAGGTACCGGGCACCGGAGGTGTTGGCACCGCTGGTGAACCCGAAGTTGGTGCCGCCGCAGGCCACGTACAGGTTCACCTAGGCACCGGTGGCCAGCAGGGTGTCGACGTCGGCCGCCATCTGCTTCGGGTCGCGGGTGTTGTGCGGTTCGCCCCAGCGGTCGTACCAGCCGTCCCAGTATTCGGCCATCATCGCCGGTTTGCCGGGCTGGAACTGCTTGATCGCGGACAGCTTCACCAGCGGATCGCCGTCGCCGGTGCCGGCCTCCAGCGTGCCGGGCAGCGCCCCGAACCGCATCGAGTACTCGGAAGCACCATCGGCGGCGAAGAGCAGGCTGGTCACGCCCCGCGCTCGCAGGCTGTCGCGCAGGTGCGCGAGGTAGCCGGTGTCGTTGCCGTAGTTGCCGTATTCGTTCTCGATCTGCATGGCCACGACCGGACCGCCGTACCGCGCCTCCAGCGGGGTGAGCCGCGGGACCAGCTCGTCGTACCACGCGTCCACGGCGGCGAGATAGGCCGGATCGGCGCAGCGCAGCTCCAGGTTCCGGTCGGCCAGCAGCCAGGCCGGGAACCCGCCGAACTCCCATTCCGCGCAGATGTACGGGCTCGGCCGGACGATCACCTTCAGCCCCCGCTCGCCCGCGAGGCGCAGGAACGCGGGCAGGTCCCGGCCGCCGCGGAAGTCCGCGTGGCCGGGCACCGGCTGGTGAAAGTTCCACGCCACGTACGTTTCGACCGTGTTCAGGCCGAGCGCACGCATCCGGGCCAGCCGGTCCGGCCACTGGTCCGGGTGGATCCGGAAGTAGTGGATCGCGCCGGAGACGATCTGGGACGGCTTGCCGTCCAGCAGAAACCGCTCACCGTCCACGCTCAGCCCGCGTCCGGCCGCCGCCTCGGCCGGCCCGGCGAATACCGTGCTCGCCGCGGCGAGCACGGCCGCCGGGGCCCCGCCGAGGAAGCTCCGCCTGCTGACTGGGCTCATCTACGCCTCGCTCTTCGCCGTCCCGGCTGCGGCATCCCTTGCCTTGACGAGGAACGTGTCCAGGACGCCGTCGCCGACCAGCGCCGGGCGCACACCCCAGGCATTGGTGTTGCCCGTCTTCACCGCTTGCGCCTGACCGACCTGCGTGTCGCCGGTCGCGGTCAGCTGCCGGGCCTTCTCCGCGTCGCCCGCGGCAGCTGCGGCAAGCGCGTCGAGCCGGGTCACCATCGCCTTGCCCCACAACGCACTGGCGTCCAGCCACGGCCCCGTGTCCGCCACGAACGCGCGATCCACCGGTCCCGCACGGATCGTTTGCGGGGCATCGCGGATCTTCTCCGCGTAGGGACGCAGTTCGGCGAGCGCGTTGCGGTCGCCCGCGTTCCAGCGTTGCCAGAAGTCGGCGGTCTTGGCGGCCAGCACGGGCGCCTGCGGCTGCCACGGCTGCGGCGCGGACGACGGGCCGTAGTGTTCGAGATCGGCGAAAACGGTGAGCGCCGCGGTGGCGTTCGGATCGCCGCCCGCGATCCGGGCGAGGGCCCGCGGCCAGGACTGTTCGGCGGAGTAGGCGGCGTCGTTCCACGAGAAGTCCGCGACCCCGAACTCGGCGATCTGGCTGGCTGCCTCCTGGTTCATCGGGTTCGAGACGATGCCGTCCAAGTACTGCGAGAGCCCGGCGTCGCGGTGATCGTAAGGCGCCAGCATGATTCGCCCGGCGGCCTCGCCGTAGTCGTTCACCGGGTAGTTGTCCCACAGGAACACCTTGCGTCCGTACAATGTGGACACCTGACGCGCCTGGTCGTTCGTCACGCTGGGCGGGACCACCGCGGTCCCGGTCCACTGGATCACCACCGACGGGTCGAGGTGCTCGCGCAGCTCGGTCTTGTACGGCGAGGCCTTCAGGTCGCCGTACTCGGTCGGCACCGTCTGCAGCGGGCGGGCGCCGTCGTGGGTCTTCACGAAATCGCTGGTGATCCGGTTGAGCAGGGTCACCTGCGCCTTGCCCGCGGCAGCCTGGCCCGGCGCGCCGTAGGCGGCTCGATCGCCGTCGCAGTTCCACCTCGTGTACGAGATGTCGTCGAACGGCATGGAGAACGACCGCACGCCCAGGTCGTAGACAGACTGGAACTTCGCCTTCACCGCGGCCACATCCGCCGCGGACGAGAAGCAGATCGAGACACCCGGCGACAGCGCGTACGTGAACTTGACGTGGTGCGCGGTGGCCGAAGTGACCAGCTGCCGGAGCGTCGTGAGTTCCTTCTGCGGGTACGGGTCGCGCCACCGGGCACGCAGGTAGGCATCGTCCTTCGGGCTGTAGATGTAGGTGTTCGCCTTGGTCTCGCCGAGGAATTCGATCTGGTGCAACCGCGCCTCGGTGGGCCACGGCGGACCGTAGAAGCCTTCGATCGACCCGCGCAGCGCCATGTTCGGCCAGTCGCGCACCTGGACACCGCGCACCGCCCAGCCGCCGCCCGACCGCACGAACAGCTGCCGAAGCGTCTGTACGCCGTAGTACTGGCCGGAGCCGTCCCGGCCACCGATCAGGATGCCGGAGAGCCGGGAAACGGTGAGCGCGTACCCCTCGGCCTGCGAAGGCACTTCGCCGCTGAACGACGGGCCGCCGAGGCGGACCAGGAGCACCCCGTGCTGCTGCCCGGCCGCCGACGGATCGATGATGCTGATCCGCCGCACGCCGTGCTGTTTGAGCTGGGCGGCGAGCAGGTCCTTCGCCGCGGCATCGGTGGTCTGGTCCACGACCAGCACCGCGGTGGCCGGGATCGGCACCTCCCCCGGCTGACGGCTGATCTGTTGCGGCGTAGGGGAAACCACCGGTACCTCGCCCGGGGCGGCCACGGCGGGCTGGCTGAGCGCGAGCATCGCGGCCAGCGCACCGGCCATGGCCGTCAGGGCCAGCCGGACTCTTCCGGGCGGAGTCATTTGTTCCCCTCTCAACGCGGCCTGCCGGAGGCCGGGTCAGCAGCCTAGGTCGCGAATCCATCGGACGTCTATGCGCTAACCGGATGAGGGACGCTGAGTAAAAATCAATCACCGATAATCGCGCCATTGCTGGCCCGAACGGTGTACTCGTCCAGAGCGCTCACGGATTGTGTCCGGAATTGGTCCGACGCTTCCGGTCGCATGGCTTTCCGGTGTTTTCGGAGCGGCACTGGCATGACCATGCTCCGCAGGCGCACCCGGCCATTCGGCCGCGAGCCCGGTTTTTGTCGGTGGTGGCTGAGAGCATCTCGGCATGCACATTTCGCCACCGTTCACCGGCCACCGAAGACCGGAAGCTGCCACCGCGGGACCGGTCCCGCCCCGGAGGCCCGACACTGGGCTTCTCCGGTGCACCGAAAGGGATTCCATGTACTCGCCGCCTGAACCCGCCGAGCGGCCGCGCGACCCGCTGGCCGCCGCGATGGGGAACGCTTCCCTGCTCGGCGTCGGTTATCTGCTGCTCGGGCGGCGGCTGCTCGCCGCACTGAACGTCGCGGGCACAGCGGTGCTCGTAATACTGCTGACCACGGTGGCGCCGTTCCGGTGGTTCGAAGTGCTCGTGCTCGCCTGGTGGGCGCTGGTGATCGCGCACGGATGGCAGCTCGCCCGCCACAAACCCGCGAAGGTACGAAAACATCAGGTGATTGCGTTCTCCGCCGCGGTAATCGTATTCGGCGCCGTCGGGCTGCTCCGATTCGACGCCTCCCGAATCGATGAACGCATTGTCGGCGCCCGGGCGCAAGGCAGCTGCGCCGAAGCCACCGAAGCGATGGACAGCCGGTGGTTCGGACATTACGTCGCGGACGCCCCGCTGATGACCAGGGAGGAATCCACCCGGGAGGCCTGCCACCGGTTGCGGACGGCGAACGAGAACCTGGCAAGCTCGCTGTCCGGCGAGCCGAAGGCGACCGCCGCCGCATTCGAACGGTTCGCCTCGGTCCGCCGTGACCTGCCCGGCCACGAGACGATGGCCACCGTGGTGCTCGACGGTTTCCTCCACCGGATACCCACTCCGGAGCCGTGTACCACCGCCGAGATCGACGAGTGGCTGTCCGCGCACGCGGCCGGCGGCCCGGCCCCCGAACGGTCGGCCTCCGCCGTCGCGCGCTTCGCGTCCGCAGCCTACCGCTCCTGCTGCGACAAACTGATGACTTCGAAGGACTGGACCACCGCACGCACCTGGTATCAGCGGATCGTCGACCGGTACCCCGCCGATCCTCGTGCGGCGAAGGCGAAAGCGGGCGCCACCAAGGCGACCCGGGCGCTGGAGCCGGCGAAGGTGCAAAGCCTGCTGGACAGCTCCGGCAGTACCCAACCGTCCCGCTGCAAGACTCCCGGCCCATACAGCGCCAACGCACCATACGGCCCCGGGCACGAACCGCGCACTGTTCTACGGCGATGAAGGCCACAGCAGCAAGTTCCCTGTGGAATGGCGCGCGCCCGACGCCGCACAGGCCGTGCTCGTGGTCTGCCTCGGCGAGCCCGCAGACGGCACCGCCTTGCACACCTGCCCATACGAAAACAAGATGATGCCGAACTTCCCGAGCAACGTCACGTTCCACAAGATCGCTGTCGCACTGAAGGCCTACGAGCTGCGTACCGGCAAACCCGTCGTGGACACGAAGGTGGAGATCGGCGGGGCGAGCTGCCCGAAAGTCCTGCGCTACCGCAGCTACAGCCATCTCGCGGACCTGGGCCCGCCCCCGGACACCCCAGTGACGCCCACCGACGACGACGTGCCGGCAGCCTTTGCCCCGGTCATCCAGAAGTGACTCGATCGTCCGGACGGGCGATCACCGGACAGGAGGGAGATCCTCGAACCGCGCCGGGCCGCCGAGACGCGCACCCAGGGCGATCCGGGGCGATCCGGGGCGCCCCGGGCAGACCGCGACCACAGTGCCGCGGGACGCGACCCCGGCACTGGCACTGGCACTGGCACTGTGCCGACCTTGACCTGTCCGCAGCCGTGACGGGACCCGGCCCCCGGTAGCCGTGGCCGGTCGCTGCGGCCGCAGGTCGCCACCCCGGCCGAGCCCGACACCACCCGGCAACCCACCCCGTCCACCTGCGAAAACCACTCACCTCCCACCCCGAGGATGCACGTTCATACATAGTCATGCATAATCATTCCCATGTCCAAGGTGCTCACTTCTCTTCCCGTCGGCGAGCGGGTCGGTATCGCGTTCTCCGGTGGTCTCGACACGTCCGTCGCGGTGGCGTGGATGCGGGACAAGGGTGCGATCCCCTGCACTTACACCGCCGACATCGGCCAGTACGACGAACCCGACATCGCGTCCGTACCCGGGCGGGCCGGCAGCTATGGGGCCGAGCTGGCCCGGCTGGTGGACTGCAAGGAGGCGCTCGTCGAGGAGGGGCTCGCGGCGCTGACCTGCGGGGCGTTCCACATCCGCAGTGGCGGACGCGGGTACTTCAACACCACCCCGCTCGGCCGTGCGGTCACCGGGACCCTCCTGGTCCGTGCCATGCTCGAAGACGACGTGCAGATCTGGGGCGACGGCTCCACCTACAAGGGCAACGACATCGAGCGGTTCTACCGCTACGGGCTGCTGGCCAACCCGTCGCTGCGCGTCTACAAGCCGTGGCTCGACGCCGCGTTCGTGAGCGAGCTGGGCGGCCGCAAGGAAATGTCCGAGTGGCTGCAGGCGCACGACCTGCCCTACCGCGACAGCACCGAGAAGGCCTACTCCACCGACGCCAACATCTGGGGCGCCACGCACGAGGCGAAGTCCCTGGAGCACCTCGACACCGGCATCGAGATCGTCGAGCCGATCATGGGCGTGCGATTCTGGGACCCGAACGTGGAGATCCCGGCCGAGGACGTGACCATCGGCTTCGCGCAGGGGCGCCCGGTGAGCATCAACGGCAAGGAGTTCCCCACCTCGGTCGAGCTGGTGCTGGAGGCGAACGCCATCGGCGGGCGGCACGGTCTGGGCATGTCCGACCAGATCGAGAACCGGATCATCGAGGCGAAGAGCCGCGGGATCTACGAGGCGCCGGGCATGGCGCTGCTGCACGCGGCCTACGAACGCCTGGTCAACGCCATCCACAACGAGGACACCCTGGCCAGCTACCACAACGAAGGCCGCCGCCTCGGACGGCTGATGTATGAGGGCCGCTGGCTGGACCCGCAGGCGATGATGCTGCGCGAATCGCTGCAGCGCTGGGTCGGCACCGCGATCACCGGCGAGGTCACCCTGCGCCTGCGCCGCGGCGAGGACTACTCGATCCTCGACACGTCCGGGCCGGCATTCAGCTACCACCCGGACAAGCTGTCCATGGAGCGCACCGAGGACTCCGCGTTCGGCCCGACCGACCGGATCGGCCAGCTGACCATGCGCAACCTCGACATCGCCGACTCCCGCGCGAAGCTCGAGCAGTACGCCGGGCTCGGCATGGTCGGCAGCTCCCACCCGGTCTTGATCGGCGCCGCGCAGGCCGCCGCCACGGGGCTGATCGGAGCGATGCCCGAGGGCGGCGCCGAGGCCATCGCCTCCCGCGGCCAGGCCGGTGACGACGAACTGCTGGACGGCGCGGCGATCGAATCGGGCACCGACTGACCTCACCATACGGCACGGCGCGGCACGGCACGGCACGGCACGGCACCACGACAGCACGGACGGCACGGCCGTGGTAAGGGGAACATCCCGCAGAGTTCCCTCACCGCGCCAGCACGGCAGCACCACGCCGGCACGGCATCACCACGGCCCGGCTCATCTCGGGACAGATCACCACCTCGCAGGTGACCACGGAACAGCTCACTACGGCACAGGTGACGGGCACTGCGGCCACGATTCGGCGCACTAGTCGCCAGCTCGCCCGCGACGGGCGCAGCGCACCTCGTTGCAGCCGCCAGCAGACACGGTTGCAGCCCCAACGGACCCGGCTGCAGCGCCGGTTCGCCGGGTTCCAGCCCGGTTCGCCACAAACAGCTCACCGCCCTACGACGCCAGGTTCACCCAGCCATAGCGTCAGTTCAACGCGCTACCGACCGGCCGGGCACGATCACGGTGTCCGCGGCAACGAGTTCCGCCGGCCCGCACGGCGGGCGCGGGGTGAACGCGCCTGCGTCGATTTCCGTTGCCGGGCCCGAGATCCGCACCTCGTAGGTGAGTGCGCCGGGTGCCTCGATCGAGGTGGTCGGATCGGGCGGGACGACCTGCGGCAGCGTGAAGACGGCAACGACGTGCATGGCGAGATCCATGCGACGCCCGGCATTCCAGCCAGGGTCGCCGAGGTGATCGGATCTTCCACACAAGTACTCAGTGGACAGTCAAGGGCACGACCGACCCGCGGAAACGCCGTCAGGAACCGGCCTGTTCGCAGTCCTCGCACAAGCCCCACCAGGTCACCTCGGCCTGATCGACCCGGAAACCGGGGACCTCGCCGGGACGGAGACAGGGGCTGCTGCCGACCGCGCACGGCACGTCGCGGATCCGGCCGCAGCCGCGGCAGACGAGGTGGTGGTGGTTGTCGTGGGTCTCCAGCTCGAACCGCGCGGGCGAGCCGGCGGGCTCCAGCGGGCGTAGCAGCCGGGCGCCGACGAGGTCGTCGAGTACGTTGTAGAGGCCTTGCCGGGACAACCCGCCGAGGGCGTCTTCGGCCTGCAGGGCGGTGGCGATCTCCGCGGCCGTGAGGTGCGGGGTGTGCGCGACGGCGGCCAGGACCGCCCGGCGCTGTGGAGTGTTCCGTAGTCCCTTCTCCCGCAGCCGGGCCGCCACCTCGTCCATAGCCGGGATCGTACCTCCAGAGTTGACCGGATCCATTCTGAAGTGCACTGGTTCACAAACCCAGACTTGACCTTGTCCTAAAATTGACCGAATCAAATCTAAGCGCTAAAAAGGAACCGTGCCCACCACCACCGCACCCCTCGACTCCGGCGCCCAGCTGCGGCGTGCCGGCCTGCGCGTGACCACCGTCCGACAGGCCGTACTGGAGACCCTCGCCGAGCATCCACACTGCACCGTGGCCGAGTTACTTCCCCAAGTCCGCCACCGGCTGCCCATGGTCTCGACCCGCGCGGTGCACGACGTCCTGGCCACCGGCGTCACCGCCGGGCTCGTCCGGCGGTTCGACCACGTCGGCATCGCCCAGCGCTACGAGTCGGCCGCACTCACCCATCCGCACCTGCTGTGCCACCGATGCGGACGGCTCGACGCGCTGCCCGGATCGGTCGACGACCCGGCCGCGGAGCCCGCCACGGGCCTCTGCACGCGCTGCGCGAAAGAGTCTTGACCAGGGGTTTTACCTCCGAGGGCGCTGGCTCAGCTCGTGCTGAGCGCGGTGATGGAGGCCGCCCGGATGATCGCCGAGGCCGCCGATCCGGACCAGGTCCGCGCGGACACCCAGCAGGTGCTGGCGAACTGGCTGGGCGCACTGATCCAGGCCGGCTGAGCACAGTCCCGACCCTTCGAACAGACGGTCACCCTGCGTGCCCGCCTCTTGACGGAAACAACCCAACCCGAGTATGGTCCAGACCACATTCTCCCCCTCTCCGCCCGCGCGTCCCCCCGCCGCGGCCGGCCGGTCGTGCCCTGCGCACGGTCTCCCGCGCCCCACCGGCGTCGAAGCGGGCCCGGCTGTCGAAGGAGCCGAAAATGTCCCGTAAACGCACCCTTCTCACCGCGCTGGCCGGTACCGCACTGGCTCCGGTGCTGGTGCTGGCCGGTCCGGCCGCGATCGCCAGCGCGCACGGCTACGTGGACTCCCCGCCGAGCAGGCAGGCGCAATGTGCGCAGAACATCGTATCCTGCGGGGACATCAAGTACGAACCGCAGAGCGTGGAAGGCCCGAAGGGGCTGCGTACCTGCGACGGCGGGGTCGGCCGGTTCGGCGAACTGAACGACGACGGCAAGGGCTGGCGGGCCACCTCGGTGGGCCGCACGGTGACCTTCTCCTGGAAATTCACCGCCCGGCACCGCACCACCGACTACGAGTACTTCATCGGCGACCAGCGCGTCGCCGCCTTCGACGCGGGCGGCCAGGCCCCGCCGGAAACCGTGACGCACCAAGTGGATCTCGGCAATCACACCGGGCGGCAGAAGGTGCTCGCGGTGTGGAACATCGCGGACACCGGCAACGCCTTCTACGCCTGCATCGACCTGCAGGTGGGCTGACGTCCCGGCCCGGCGCTCCGCGGGGGCGCCGGGCCGCCGCTCAGCGGGCGCCCCGGCAGGCGCTGCCGCGGCCGAAGAGAAACCATCCCAGCGGGCCGAGGAACGGCGCGAAGAAGATCACGAGGATCAGCAGCAGCTTCAACCCGCCGCCGAGCGGGCTGCCGAGCACACTGACGAGCGCGCCGATGAACATCCCCGCCAGCAGGATCAGCACCGCGGCCACCAGCGTGAACAGCCCGGCCGAAAGGCCGAAGGCCAGGGCCGGCCCGGCGCTCGCGGACGAGGTCAGTGCGGCGAGGGTCATCGGGCGCGCTCCAGGGGTCGGTATGGAGTCCACATCGGACTCTTCGGTCGATGCCGAGGAGTATGCCGGGGCGGCCGGCGCCGCCGGATCCCCTGCTCGGCCATTCCCGGCTAAACCGAAAGTCGTATCGGGCACGGCGGATGCGCGTCTCCGGGACCAGTCCCGGGCCGGATGGCTAGCGTCCGTGCCAGGCGCGTTCTCCGGCGCCGTCCGCATCGCGGCGGCCGGGAGGCCCGCGCCCGCATTCCGTGTTCCAGGCGACAAAAGGGGAAATCGTGAAGGCTCCGATCCTGCTCGGCGCGGCGATGCTGGCGGCCGCGCTGGCCGTGCCGTCCGCCACGACCGCGCCATTCACCACAAGCCCGTCCTGTAGTCAGAGCCCGCACCCGCAGGGCGTGGCCTGCGCGGCCGGCCGGTTGAAGATCACCAAGGGCGGCACGCCGGACCGGCCGTTGACCTATGCGGGACAAGGCCGCCAGGTAAGCGGGATCGACGTCGAAACCGACAACGTCATCGTCGACGGTTACACAATGGACGGTCCGAAGGCGCCGGGTATCGAGATCCACGGCAGCAACGTGACCGTGCAGAACACCACGGTCAAGGCACCCAAAGGCGACGACGGCGACGGTATCCGCTTCTTCGGCGACAACATCAGGATCCTGCACAACACCATCAGCGACACCGACAACAGCACGGGCGCGCATGCCGACTGCACGCAGACCTTCGCGACCGACGACGAGGACTTCGCGAGCAAGAACGTCGACATCGAGAACAACCGCTGCGAGCGGATCGACAACATGTGCCTGATGGCCGAAGGCCCGAACTCCGAAGCGGGCGACGGCACCGGCAAGGGCGTTTCGGAAGACTGGACGTTCAAAGGCACCTATTGCGAGACCAGACAGGCCTCCCAGACCGTGATGGTCGACGACGTGCAGAACCCCTCACCCTGGGGGCCAACACCTGGGCGGCAGGGCCGGACCACGCGATCGGCCTGCAGAACAAGTCCACCGGCGCGCACGTCAAGGACAACAAGCTCGATCCGCCCATCAAGTGCGAGGTCGGTATCGACAAGTCCTCACGCAAGCGTTACCAGGGGCCGGAGCCGAAGTGCGAACCGTGATCGTCCCGCCAGGTCAGGCGCTGCGGACACCGCCGGGAACCTGCGTGGCGGGCTGATGCGGCTGCGGACCGGGAAACGGTTCCCCGCCAAGGGAATCTGTCCGGTCACACACAGTGCAGCTCCCCGACCGGGTGCTGGTGCTCGGCTCCGGACCGGGCAGGCCGTGCGCCGAGGTCACCGTGGACCTGCCCTGGCCGCGCGAGCGCACTCGACACCGGCAGGGGGCAGCTGACCCTCGATCCGGCGAACGCTTGACCTTGACACCGTGCGAAGGTCTTCACTGGGTCCCGGAGGTGCTCGACATGAACCAGACCCAGCCCGACCGTCGTTCGCGGCGTACCGCGCTCGCGGCGGAGAACCCGTCGACCCGGCTCAAGGCGGCACTGGCCGCGGGCACGCGGCCCGACGCCGAGCTGCTGGAGACGCTGGTGACCCGCTGCGCGGTCGAGCCGGACTTCTACGTTCGCGACATGCTCACCTGGGCGCTCACCAGGCAACCGGCCGGGAGCACTGTGCCGAGGCTGCTCGCGGAGCTGGGGTCCGGACGTGCGCAAGCGCGAAGCCAGGCGTTGCACACGCTGTCCAAGATCGGGGACCGGAGCGTATGGCCGTCGATCACCCGGGCGCTGCTGCGCGACGCCGACGACGAGGTCGCGCGAAGCGCGTGGCGGGCCGCGGTCGTGCTCGTACCGGAGGAGGAAAAGGCAGCGCTGGCAACGGAATTGGCCGCACAGCTCGGCCGCGGCGACCATGTCGTGCAGCTGAGCCTCAGCCGGGCGCTCGTCGCGCTCGGCGAGGTGGCCGAACCGGCCCTGCGGACCGCGCCGGCCGATGCCGACCCCGGGGTGGCCGCCCACGTCCGGGTCACGGAGCTGCTCCTGCGTGACCCGGACGCCGGGTTCGATCAGGCGCTCGACGAGGCGAAGCGGATCGTCGCGCTCGGCCCGCAGCGGGCGGCGACATGCTGATCGGCGAGGTGGCGCGCCGCTCGGGGGTGAGTACCCGGATGCTCCGGCACTACGATTCCCTCGGGCTGGTGCGCCCGACCGGGCGGACGGTCGGTGGCTACCGCGAATACTCCGCCGAGGATATCCGCCGGATCTTCCATGTGGAGAGCCTGCGTTCGCTCGGGCTTTCGCTGCGGCAGATCGGCCGGGCGCTGGCCGATCCGGCGTTCACGCCCGCCGCGCTGGTCGGCGATCTCATCCGGCGGACCGAAGACCGGCTGCGGCAGGAGCAGGAGCTGCTCGACCGGCTGCGTACGGTGGACGCCTCGGCGCCGGCGGGCTGGCAGGAGGTGCTGCGCATCGTGGCGTTGCTGCGCGGGCTCGGTTCGCCGAGCGCCGCACAGCGGCAGCAGGCCGTGCTGGCCCCCGACGAGGAGACACCGGTGCCCGCCGAGCTGCTGGCCGAGGCGATTCTCGCGGAGTCCGATCCGAACGTCGCCGGCGCCCTGCGGTGGGCCCTTGCCCGCGCGGGCGGCGACGGGGTGGCGAGCGTTTCATCCGGCGTACGCTCGCCGGACTCCGCTGTCCGGGAACGCGCCGTACGCGCGATTGCCGAGCTGCCCGGCGCCGAAGCGACCGAAGTGCTCGCAGGTGCGCTCGAAGACCCGGAACCGGCTGTACGCAGGCATGCCGCGCTAGCCGCAGGGACGCGTGGCGTGACCGCGGCCGTGCCGGTCCTCGTCGGGATGGTCGTCGAGGGCACCAGCGACGTCGAAGCCGCCGAGGTCCTGGGCACCCTGGCGCTGAACCCGGAGTACGCGGAGCGGATCACGGAAGCGCTGAGCGCGGAACTCGCCACGCCCGCGGCGGGTTCCGCGGTCCGCATCCGGCTGACCCAGGCACTCGCCGAGCTGCCCGAGGCACTCGCACGCGACCTGCTGCGACCGCTGACGCAGGACGCCGAAAGGTCCGTCGCCCTGCTCGCCTCAGCCCTGTTGGGGCGGCCCGCCTGACCCGCAGAAGGCCCGCTCGGCCGCGAGGGGCTCCGGCGGAACGCGCACCCAGGTGCGGTCCCACGCACCGGTCAGGTTCCGCCAGAACCGGTCCAGCGACATCGGTTCCCGGGTGGACTCCCGGATCTCCGCGAGATCACCGCAGGACAGCGCGTGCCGGGCGGCGGCCAGTTCCGCCGGGTCGAAGTCCCGCTGGAACACGAAGTTGCCGGTGCGCGCGACCGGCGCCGCCGGATCCGCGTAGTCGGCCAGCAGCCAGATGTTGCTGAGCGGCTTGGAATGGCCCGGTTTGCCGGGCGGGAAGGCGAACCTCGCGCCGACCGGATTGGCCAGGCCCCAGAAGTCGACGATCGCCACGTCGGGCGGCGCCAGCATGCCGGCCGTGCCGAGGTACACGCCGACCACCGCCGCCCTGGCCGGCAGATCCTCGCGCAGCGGGGCGGTGAGGATCTCGTTGTGCACGCCCTGGTAGATCAGCGTCCGGCGGCCGGACTTGCGCGCTGCCTCCACCGCGGCCGCGAGGTCCCGCTGCTGCCGGGTGTAGTCCTCAGTTTGGGTGGGGTTGTCGGTGTGGGTCCAGGACACGTAGTAGGCACGCTCGTCGTCGATCGCGCGCACCGGGCCGGGAGCTTCGTGGTAGCGGCCCGAACCGGCGTACAGCGGCACCCACGCGACGATCACCAGTGCGAGCGCGGCTCCCGTACGCGACCACCTGAGCACGAGGACGGGCAGCAACAGGAGGAACAGCACCGGCAGCAGCATGCGGGCGTGCATGTAGTCGCCGCCCACCTTCAGCACGTAGACCAGCAGCAGTAGGCCAGCCACTACCGGCGTCAGCGTCACGATCAGGTCGGCCCGGTAAGCGCGTACGCGACGTACGAGCGCGGCCAGCCCCACCGTGAGCAGCACGAGCGGGAGCCACAGGAAGTACGGGTCGGCGAAGTCGGTCAGGTAGTGGAAACCACGGCCCCACAGGGAGGCATCGGCGTTCTTGGTGAGTGCCGGCAGCGGCACCACGATGCCGTAGTACCCCATGCGGAAGATCTCGTAGCCGAACGGCAGCGCGGCAGCGGCACCAGCCGCCGCGAGGACCACCCGCCACCCCGGCCGGGCCAGCAGCCACAGCCCGGCCAGGAACACCAGGGCGACCACGGTCAGCTCCGGCCGTACGAGCGGGCCGAGGCCGAACACGAAGGCCGCACCGGCGATCGCCGGACCCGAGGTGCTTTCCCGCAGCCGGACGAGCAGCCACCAGCAGCCCGCCATCCAGCAGGTGGTGAGCCCGGTCTCCAGTCCAGAAGTCGCGTACTCCCACACCGGGGGCAGCGCCAGCAGGACCACCGCCCCGGCCGGCAGCAGCCAGGCCGCGGCTCGCGGGTGCAGCCGCTGGGTCGCGGCCACCGCGAGCGCGAATCCGGCCGTGGTCAGCGCCAGCCCGAGCATCCAGGAAATCGTGGCGGTGTCGGTTTCCCCGGAAACGAATCCGGCGCCCGCGAGCAGCCATTGCCACAACACACCGGTGGACGTTTCCACGCGTTCCCCGGCCGAATAGACCGGTCCATTCCCCGACAGGATCTGCTCGACCGCCCGGGTGTAGATGAGCGCGTCGTCGCAGATCCACCGGGCCAGATAGCCGAGCACCGCGATGACCAGCGCGGAAACCACCGGAAGCGCGCTGTTCCACCACCGCAACGCCCGTACCTGCGGGACATTGAGTGGGGGCAGGGCGATGCGCGGCAATGCATCAGGAATGGTTTTCACGGCAGTACAAGACCTCGGATCTGAAAAAGAAAACGCGCTGGGCCCGATCAGCCGGCCACGGTGCCGGAACGGGACTGCTGTACCGGATCGGGCGGCTCGGCCTCGATACGGCCGGAAGTCGCTGGCCGGGCACCACCCGGATGCGCACGACCATCGGCGGAAGCTCGGCGGGGGCGGTGGACAAACCCCTCCGTTCTTCGTGCGGCAGCCGCGGAGAACGGGTCCCCGCGGCCGGTCGGCCGCCCGGCGAGACCCTGCCGCTGCAACAGAAACCACGGCCATGTTGCGGGATCGCCACCAGGACAGGCCGAGCCTGTTGTCCAGCTGCCGGTGCGGGGCAGGTCACTCCTCCGGATGCGGCGGGTCACGGCCGCTCCCCGCCGGGAGCGCACAGCCGCAGGAGACCCCCCGGTCCAGCAAGCAACTTCACCCGAACGTGTGACAGCTGCCGGACCACGCCGTACCGTGCCCGGGACTGGCCCGCACGTGCGACCAGCACCAGGAACGCCTGTTCGGACCTGCCGCTCGCCGCCACCAGCCATATATATCACCGAACGATAGGTACCGCCGTTCGGGTTATAGCTCCCGCTTCAGAGCACCGCCAGCGGCAACGCCGTCGGGTGCACCGGGGCGGGCAGGTCCGAGGCACCGGTGAGATAGCTGTCCACGGCATGGGCCACCGAGCGGCCTTCCGCGATCGCCCACACCACCAGGGACGCGCCACGGTGGGCATCGCCGCAGACGAAGACGCCCGGGGTTTCGGTCTGCCAGTCCGCGCCGCAGGACAGCGTGCCGCGGCGGGTCAGGGACAAACCGAGGCCCGCCAGCAGCGGCATCTCCTCCACGCCCTCGAACCCGATCGCCAGCAGCACTAGATCCGCGGGCAGGGTCTCCACCTCGTCGTTGACCGGCCGTACCTCGCGCCGGCCGGTCTCCGGGTCCTTGTGCACGCGCACCTGCTGCAGCTCGATCGCGGTGACGTTGCCCTCACCGTCGTCCACGAACCGGCGCACGGCCACCCCGAACCGCCGCTCGCCCGCCTCTTCGTGCGCCGGGTAGGTGCGCAGGATGTAGGGCCAAGTCGGCCACGGCGAACGTTCGTCGTCACGGTTTGCGGGCGGAATCGGGTACTGGTCGAGCTGTGTGACCGAAAGCGCGCCCTGGCGGGTGGCGGTGCCGTAGGAGTCCGCGCCGGTGTCCCCGCCGCCGATGATGACGACGTGCCGGCCCTTCGCGTCGATCGGCGAGGGGCCGTCGCCCTCCACCGCCCGGTTGGCCGGCACCAGGTGCTCCATGGCCAGATGGATGCCGGACAGCTCGCGCCCCGGCGTCGTGCGGTCGTCGCGGCCGTGCAGCGCGCCCACCGCGAGCACCACCGCGTCGTACTGCTCACGCAGGTCCGCCACGGTGAGGTCGACGCCGACCTCGCAGCCGGTGACGAACTTCGTGCCCTCCTTGCGCAGCTGCGCGAGACGGCGGTCGAGGACCTTCTTCTCCATCTTGAACTCGGGAATGCCGTACCGCAGCAACCCGCCGAGCCGGTCGTCCCGTTCGAACACGGTGACCTCGTGACCGGCCCGGGTCAGCTGCTGCGCGGCGGCCAGCCCGGCCGGGCCGGACCCGACCACGGCCACCCGCTGCCCCGAGGACACCTCGGCCACCTGCGGCTGCACCGAACCGGAGGCCCACGACCGCGCCGCGATCGTCTCCTCGACGCGTTTGATCGCCACCGCCCCGCCGGCCTGCGGCGAGATCGCCAGCACGCACCCGGACTCACACGGCGCCGGGCACAGCTTCCCGGTGAACTCGGGGAAGTTGTTGGTCGCGTGCAACCGATCCGAGGCCGCCGCCCAGTCACCGACGCGGACCAGGTCGTTCCACTCCGGGATCAGATTCCCCAGCGGGCAACCGGAAGCACTGGAATGACAGAACGGGATCCCGCAGTCCATACAGCGGGAGGCCTGCGTGCGCACCGCTTCGGCGCGCTCGCCGGCGTCGGCCTCCGCGTACACCTCACCCCAGGAGGCGAGACGGTCCTCTGTGGACCTTTTCTTCGGCTCTTCGCGCCGGTGCTTGAGAAAACCGTTCGGGTCAGCCACGAGCGGCCTCCGTTTCCCGCGCGCCGAAGGCTGTGAAGGGACCCTTCACAGCCCCTGAGTCCGTGAAGGTGCCCTTCACGGCATGCGAGCCGTGCTTGTCAGCCACGAGCGGCCTCCATGATCGCTTCGTCGACATCGCGGCCGGCGGCCCGTGCCGCCTTCGCCGCGTCGAGGACCCGCCGGTAGTCGCGTGGCATCACCTTGGTGAACGCCGCCGCGCGCCGCGTCCAGTCGCCGAGCAGGGAGGCGGCGACGGCCGAGCGGGTGTGGTCGTGGTGCTTGCGGACGATCTCCTTGAGCCAGGCCAGATCCTCGACGTCCGGCGGCAGCAGGTCCACCATCTCGCCGTTCACCTTGTCCTGGTCGAGATCCAGCACGTACGCGGCGCCGCCGGACATGCCCGCGGCCACGTTGCGCCCGGTCGGCCCGAGCACCACGGCACGGCCGCCGGTCATGTACTCGAAAGCGTGGTCGCCGACGCCCTCGGCGACCACGGTCGCGCCGGAGTTGCGGACGCAGAACCGCTCCCCCACTTGACCCCGCAGGAACATCTCGCCACTGGTCGCGCCGTAGGCGAGCGTGTTGCCCGCGATCGTCTGGCGTTCCGCGACGAAGCCCGCCGCCGGATCGGGGCGGACCACGATCCGGCCGCCGGACAGGCCCTTGCCCACGTAGTCGTTGGCGTCGCCGGCCAGATCGAGGGTGATCCCGCTCGGCAGGAAGGCCCCGAGCGACTGCCCGGCGGACCCGGTGAGCCGCACGTGGATCGTGTCGTCCGGCAGGCCCGCCCCACCGTAACGGCGGGTGATCTCCGAGCCGAGCAACGTGCCGACGGTGCGGTTGACGTTGCGCACCGGCAGCTCCAGCCGGACCGGGTGCGCGTCCTCCAGCGCGGCTTCGGCGAGCTGGATCAGCGTGCGGTCCAGCGCGTGCTCCAGCCCGTGGTCCTGCGCGCGCACCCGCCGCTTCGTCCCGCCGTACGGGGTCTCGGCGGGCATGTCGAAGATCGGCGCGAGGTCCAGCCCCGCGGCCTTCCAGTGCGTGACCGCCTCGTCGGTGTCGAGCACCTCCGCATGCCCGATGGCCTCGTCGAGCGTGCGGAAACCCAGCTGTGCCAAGGTTTCCCGGACTTCCTGGGCGATGAACTCGAAGTACCGCACGACATGATCGGCCTGTCCGGTGTAGCGGCTGCGCAGCTCGGGGTTCTGCGTCGCGACGCCGACCGGGCAGGTGTCCAGATGGCACACCCGCATCATCACGCAGCCCGCGACGACGAGGGGGGCCGTCGCGAAGCCGTACTCCTCGGCACCGAGCAGCGCGGCGATCACCACGTCGCGGCCGGTCTTGAGGGCACCGTCCACCTGCACCGTGATCCGGTCGCGCAAACCGTTGAGCAGCAACGTCTGCTGGGTCTCGGCGAGGCCGATCTCCCAGGGCGTGCCCGCGTGCTTGAGCGAGTTCATCGGCGACGCACCGGTGCCGCCGTCGTAGCCGGAGATGAGCACCACGTCCGCGTGCGCCTTGGACACCCCGGCCGCGACCGTGCCCACGCCGAGCGAGGACACCAGCTTCACGTGCACGCGGGCACGCTCGTTGGCGTTCTTGAGATCGTGGATCAGCTGGGCGAGATCCTCGATGGAATAGATGTCATGGTGCGGCGGCGGCGAGATCAGCCCGACGCCCGGCGTGGAATGCCGGGTGCGCGCGATCCACGGGTACACCTTGTTCGGCGGCAGCTGCCCGCCCTCGCCGGGTTTCGCGCCCTGCGCCATCTTGATCTGGATGTCGTCCGCGTTGACCAGGTACTCGCTCGTGACCCCGAACCGGCCACTCGCGACCTGCTTGATCGCGCTGCGCCGCTGCTCGTCGTAGAGCCGCTCGGGATCCTCGCCGCCTTCCCCGGTGTTGGACCGGCCGCCGATCCGGTTCATCGCGATCGCCAGCGTCTCGTGTGCCTCCGCGGAGATGGAACCGTAGGACATCGCGCCGGTGTTGAACCGCCGCATGATCGCCTCGGCGGGCTCGACCTCGTCGATCGGCACCGGCTCGCGGTCGCGGAACCCGAACAGCCCGCGCAGCGTCCCGCCCTCGCGGTAGAGCCGGTGCACTTCGTCGCGATAGGACCGGTACACCTCGTCCCGGCCGGTCTTCGACGCGTGCTGCAGCAGGAACACCGTCTCCGGGGTGAACAGGTGCAGCTCGCCCTCGCGGCGGTAGGCGTACTCGCCGCCGGTTTCGAGTCCACGGTGGACCCGGTCGGTCGGGTTGTCCGGGTAGGCCCGCCGGTGCCGCACCGCGACCTCCTCGGCCAGCACCTCCAGCCCGGCCCCGCCCAGCTTAGAGGCGGTGCCGGTGAAGTACTCGTCGAGCAGTTCCTGGCTCAGCCCAAGGGATTCGAACGCCTGCGCCGCGGTATAGGCGCCAACCGTGGAGATGCCCATTTTGGACATGATCTTCAGGACACCCTTGACCAGCGCCTGCACGTAGTTGCGGATCGCCTTGGCCGGCTCCAGCCCGACGCCCCCGCCGCGCGCGATCAGGTCCTCGATGGTCTCGAACGCCAGGTACGGGTTCACCGCCGCGGCCCCGTAGCCCAGTAGCAGCGCGACGTGGTGCACCTCGCGGGCGTCCCCGGTCTCCACCACCAGCGCCACCCGCAGCCGCTCCTTGGTGCGCACCAGGTGGTGGTGCACCGCGGAAACCAGCAGCAGGGACGGGATCGGCGCCATCCGGTGGTCGGAGTCGCGATCGGAGAGCACCAGCGTGCGCGCGCCCGCCGCGATCGCCTCGGACGCCTCGCGGCGCACCCGCTCCAGCGCGCCGCGCAGCGCTTCCCCGCCACCGTCCACTTCGTACAGTCCGGAAAGGACACTGCAGGCGAAGCCGGGGAGATCGCCGTCGTCGTTGACGTGGATGAGCTTGGCCAGCTCGTCGTTGTCGATCACCGGATAGGGCAGGTTCAGGTGCCGGCAGGAGGCCGGGCCGGGGGCGAGCAGATTGCGCTCCGGGCCCATGATCCGGCTCAGCGAGGTGACCATCTCCTCGCGGATCGCGTCCAGCGGCGGATTGGTCACCTGCGCGAAGTTCTGCTTGAAGTACTCATACAGCAGCCGGGATCGCCGGGACAGCACCGCGACCGGGGTGTCCGAGCCCATCGAGCCGATCGGCTCCGCGCCCTTGGCCGCCATCGGCGCGAGCAGGATCTTCAGCTCCTCCTCGGTGTAGCCGAAGGCGAGCTGGCGGCGCAGCACCGAATCATGGCTCTGCACCACGTGATCGCGGTCGGGCAGATCGGCCAGCTTGAGCAGCCCGGCATGCAGCCAGTCCCCGTAGCGCTGGTCGTCCGCGAGCCCGGACTTGATCTCCTCGTCGTCCACGATCCGCCCGGCCGCGGTGTCCACCAGGAACATCCGGCCCGGCTGGAGCCGGCCCTTGGCCACCACCTCGGCCGGCGGCACGTCGAGCACGCCGGCCTCGCTGGCCAGCACCACGCGGTCGTCGGCGGTGCGCCACCAGCGCGCCGGGCGCAGGCCGTTGCGGTCGAGTACCGCGCCGAGGAGCGTGCCGTCGGTGAAGGTGACGCAGGCCGGGCCGTCCCACGGCTCCATCAGGCTCGCGTGGAACTGGTAGAACGCGCGCCGCCGCGCGTCCATGGAGGTGTGGTTCTCCCATGCCTCCGGGATCATCATCAGCACCGCGTGCGGAAGCGACCGGCCCGCCAGGTGCAGCAGCTCCAGTACCTCGTCGAAGGAGGCCGAATCCGAGGCGTCCGGCGTGCAGATCGGGAACAGCCGGGTCAGATCACCCGGGAGCAGATCCGATTCCAGCAGCGCCTCGCGGGCGCGCATCCGGTTGCGGTTGCCGCGGATGGTGTTGATCTCGCCGTTGTGCGCCACGAACCGGAACGGGTGCGCGAGCGGCCACGAGGGGAAAGTGTTGGTGGAGAACCGGGAGTGCACCAGCGCGATCGCGCTGGCCAGCCGGTGGTCGGTGAGGTCGGTGAAGAACCGCGGCAGCTGCCCCGGGGTCACCATGCCCTTGTAGACCAGGGTGCGCGCGGACAGCGACGGGAAGTAGGTGCCGCAGCCGGCCGTCAGGCTCTCGTGCTCCACCCGCTTGCGCAGGCAGAATGCCAGCCGATCCAGCGCCAGGCCGGTCTCCCCGTGCGGGGAGGCGACGAACAGCATCGCGAAGTGCGGCATCACCGCACGCGCGGTGGGACCGATGTCCGCGCCGTCCGGGTCCACCGGAACCTCGCGCCAGCCGAGGACGGCCAGGCCTTCCTCGCGCGCGATCCGCTCGATCAGCCCGGCCGCCTTGCGGCGCTGCTCGGCTTCGGCGGGCAGGAAGGCGATCCCGGCCGCGTACCCGCCGCCGGCGGGCAACTCGAAGCCGGCCTCGTCGCGCAGCAGCTCGTCGGGCAGCTGAAGCAGGATGCCCGCGCCGTCGCCGCTGGTCGGCTCGGCGCCGGCGGCACCGCGGTGGTCCAGATTGGTCAGCGCGGTCAGCCCGTCGGCGACTATGCCGTGCGAGCGGCGGCCCCGGACGTCGGCCACCATGGCGACGCCGCAGGAGTCCTGTTCGGTCGACGGGTCGTACAGACCCTGTTTGCCGGGAATGGCGGAGAAGATCATGAAGGGACCTCCTTCGTCGTTTCGTGCGATGGCCGGCGAGCCGGCCGTGGGGCGCACGGGACGACGATGGCCCGCTTGTTAGCGCGACTTTAACACCTGGGAAACACCGGAGCAGCCCGCCGGAGCACCTTGTGACCGGCCCGGAGGGTAACGATCCGGCTGCGCGGAACGACGTAGTCCCGGATAGGGACCAGCCGACCCGGTACCCGGATGATACGTCCCGCCGGCCCCGGCACCGCGCCGGACGTCCTCTCCGCCTGATTTGTCCTGCTTGCTCCCGGTTGGTCCGGTTGCTCCGCTCAAGCCGGGGAAATTCCCGGAACCACAGATCGCCCGGGTCCGTCCACTGCCATAGTGTTCGGCAATCACGAGTTCCCGGGGAGGGATTTCCAGTGTCTTTCGAGGTGAACCCGCAATCGATGCGGGACTACGCCCAGGCGGTGGACGGCCTGCACGACGCGGTCGCCAAGATCAGGGAGTACATGCAGGGCACCGCCTGCGACAAGTCCGGGTTCACCGGCCTGTTCGTCGTCCTGCAGCCGGTGGTCGACCTGGTCGGCAACCTCTACGGCGAGACGCTGAAGTTCGGCGACGAGCGGCTCACCGCGCTCGCCGGCGGCATGCGCTCGGCCGCCGACCACTACCAGCGCCACGACGACAACACCGCGACGATCCTCGCCCAGTTCGGCATGAAGGCGGACGAGCTCGACAGCGGCATCCAGGCCTGAGAGGGGCAAGCAGATGGCCAGGCACGGACACGGCGGATCCCACGGCGGGGGTTCGCACACCGGGGGAAGGCACCGGGGCGGCTCGGACGACGGGGGCACGCCACGCGGGGATACGCACACCGGCGGCGATCGGCCGCCCCACGACGCCCCGAACTCCCGGCCCGGTTCGGATTCGGGCTCGGGTCCGGGCTCGGGCTCGGGCTCGGGCTCGGGCTCGGGCTCGGGCTCGGGCTCGGGCCATGACACCGGCACGCGGCGGCGCCCGGATGACGGCGATGACACCACCACTCCCAGCAGTACCGGCACTCCCAGCGGTACCGGGGGTGCCGGCGGCCATGGCCGCGATGGACGCGACGGCCGGGACGGGCGTGATGGACGCGATGGACGCGATGGACGCGATGGACGCGATGGACGCGATGGTGAAGACGGCCGCGACGGCGAGGGCGGCCGCGGAGGCGACGGGGGCAACGGCGGAGACGGAGGCGACGGCGGATCCGGGGGCGACGGTGGTCAGGGCGGCGAAGGCGGTTCGGGCGGCACCAGTGCCGGCCCGGGCGGCTACGACGACGGCGGCTCGATCACCGAATCACTGCAGCCGCCGGAAGACACGTCCGGCGACGACGTCCAGGACCTGATCAAGGACGCGGGCGTCGAGGTGATGGCCGTGGAGTGGGTGTACCAGAAGTTCACCGGCACCACGCTCACCCAGCAGTTCATCGAACCGCTCACCGGCGATTTCTCGAAGATGTCCGCGGACGCGGAGGCCTGGCGCAACATCGCCGAGTCGATGAAGGCGTTCTCCGCGGTGATGGTGGCCAACGAGGGCGTCCTCGGCGAGAGCTGGACCGGGCTCGCCGCGACCGCGCACAAGGCCTATGTGGACCTCGGCTGGCGGGCCGGGCTGACCGCCGAGGCGGGCATCGCGGAGCTGATCGCGAAGGGTTTCGACCTGCTCGCGGACACCTCGAAGAAGCTCGCCGCGAAAGCGCTGGATCTGCTCAAGAGCCTGATCGACCGGCTGCTGGTGATGGCCGCCGAGGCCTGTATCCCGATCGCCGGCTGGATCGCCGACGCGATCACCGCGCTGTCCGAACTACTGCCCCTGATCAATGCGCTGATCTCGATCATCGACATGATCTCCGACATCATCGAGAAGGTCGGCGATCTGTGGAACTCGATCAAGGACATCGGCTCGCAGCTGGCCAAGATCAAGGACATCCACAGCATCGGTGACGCGGTCGACATCGCCAAGAACATCGGCGGCGATGTGAAGAGCATCAAGGACGACGCGGGCGACATCGTCGAGGGCGCCGGGGACATCAAGGACACCGCGAAGGAAGGCACCGAGGAGTCCGACAAGCGGCACGAGGAGAACGAGAACCGGCGCGCTGCCCGCGAGGGCAGTCGCGATGAGAGCAGTCACGATGGGGGCAACGACTCGTCCCCGGCTTCCCGGGACAACTCGTCCTCGCGCGCGGCAAACAGCTCGGACGACTCGAGCCGCACCCCGGCGCGGTCCGGCAGTGGCCGGATCAGCGGCCGGATCGACGACTAGCCGGATCGAAGACGAGGAGGAACAAACCGAATGTCCCGGCCCATGCCCCCGGAAGACGCGTGGAAGACACCCGAGATCCGGGAGGCCGAGTCCGCGCTCGACCGCACCGTCAGCAGATCCCGGGAGCTGTTGAAGAACCTGGAAAAGATCAAGCTGCCGCCGCTGAAGAAGCCGGACACCCCGGAGCGGATCGAGGCGCTGAAGAACGCGGCGTCCCGCCCGGACGCCCCGCCCGAGCTGCGCCGGATCAAGCAGAAGGTGGACGCGGGCGAGTTCTCCTGGCAGGAGGTCGCCGCGGGGAAGGCGTTCGCCGACCCGGAGGTCCGGGAACTCGCGTCGGCGCGGCTCGGCGAGGCGAAGGAGATCCTCGACGAACTGGAGGACGGCGCGTCGCCCGAGCAACTGCTCGAAGCCCACACCGGCAGCGCGACCGGCGGCGCGCTGCTCGACGACCGCGGCCGGGCCGGCTACGCCGCCGAGCCGGAGCAGCCGCAGGGCTACTCGAACGACGATCCGCTGCACAGCAGCTCGCAGCCGGACCACTCGTCGTCGAGCACGGATTCCCCGCCGGAGGCCCCGGCCGCTCCCCCGCCGCCCGAGGCTCCGCGGCACCGTGCCCCGGAGGACCCGGACGAGCCGTTCTCCAGCCCGCTCGCCGACCGTCAGGACTCCGGCGGTGACGCTGCTGATCCGGCCCCGGACACCGATCGGGGGACGCCGCCGTCGACCCGCCGTACTCGCCGCGACGATCCGCCGGACTCCGACGACGATTACTTCGGCAACGGCTTCCTCCGCTGAGGCGAGGACGGCACAGGAAAAAGGTGGTCCCCGCCGGCTTGGCGGGGACCACCTTTTTCGTGACCAGGGTTCAGGATTCGTCGGGTTTTTCCTTTTCCGGACGCGCCGAGGCGGGCACCTCGTCCCGGGCGGGCGGATCATCCCCGTCGTCGTCGGCCTTCGCGTCCGGCCCGGTGTCCGAAGTGGACCCGGCGCCCGGCGGCGGGCTCTCGTCCCGCTCGTCGCCCTTGCTGCGCAAGGATTCCGGAGACTCGCGCGGACCGCGCCGCGCGGCCAGGACGAAGTACACCATCGCCCCGGCGAAGACCAGGATCGAGGTCCACACGTTGACCCGCAGGCCGAGAATGTGGTTGGCGGTGTCGGTGCGCAGCAGCTCGATCCAGCAGCGGCCCACGGTGTAGCCCGCGACGTAGAGCGCGAACACGCGGCCGTGGCCGAGCTTGAACCGGCGGTCGGCCAGGACCACCAGGCCGGCGATGAGCAGGTTCCAGATCAGCTCGTAGAGGAAGGTCGGCTGCACCGGGCTGTCCGGCAGCGGGATGTGCCCGGTGGCCACGCCGGTGAGCCCGTCCGGCGCGCCGGTCTGGGGGTTGAACCGCTGGTAGATCTCCAGGCCCCACGGCAGATCCGTGTGCGCGCCGTAGAGTTCCTGGTTGAAGTAGTTGCCGATCCGGCCGATCGCCTGCGCGGCGACGATGCCCGGCGCGAGCGCGTCGGCCATCGCGGGCAGCGGGACACCCTTGCGGCGGCAGGCGATCAAGGCACCGACCGCACCGAGTGCGACCGCGCCCCAGATGCCCAGCCCACCGTCCCAGATGGCGAAGGCGTTCCACGGGTTCTTGCCCGCGGTGAAGTACAGCTCCGGATCGGTGATCACATGGTAGATCCGGCCGCCGACCAGCCCGAACGGCACCGCGAACACGGCGACGTCGAGCACCGTGCCCTTGGTCCCGCCGCGGGCCGCCCAGCGGCGCTCCCCCCACCAGATCGCCAGCACGATGCCGGCGATGATGCAGAGCGCGTACGCGCGGATCGGGATCGGACCCAGATGCCAGACCCCGCGGTCGGGGCTCGGGATCGTGGCCAGTAAGGCTGCGGAGTACACGCGGTCACCGTAGCGCGTCGGCCGTCCGCCGTGGTCAGGTGCTGTCGAAGGGCACGAGAACGATGGGTCACGAACCGGTCGCGGACGCCCCGGGATACTCGGGACCGGAGACCGCGGCGAGGTAACCGGCCAGCAGTGCGTCCGCGACCAGCCCGACCGCGTCGTCGCCGGGCAGGAACCGCTCGTCGTGCAGGCTCGGCGCGCCCGCGGTGTCCCCCAGTCCGGCGAACAACATCAGCCCGCGGATCCCGTCGCCGCAGTAGTGCGCGAAGTCGTCCGCGCCGAACGAACGAAAATCCACGTCCAGATCGGCGCCGCCGCGCAGCAGCCAGGCCTGCGCGGCGATAGCGAGCGCGGGATCGTTGACCAGCACCGGTTCGCACGGGCTGATCCGCAGCTCCGCCGTGCAGCCGTAGGCACGAGCGGTGGCGTGCACTATCTCGGTCAGCATCGCCAGGGCGTGTTCCCGGTCGCTGCCGCGCATCAGCCGCAGCGAGCCGAGCGCCGACGCGGTATTGGGCACCACGTTCGCCGCGGTGCCCGCCTGGATCCGCCCGACCGTGCAGACCGCGCCGTGCACCGGGTCGATCCGGCGGCTGGCCACCTGCTGCAGGCTCACGACGAGCTGGCTCAGCGCGAGGACCGGGTCACGCAGCAGATGCGGATAGCCGGCGTGCCCGCCCTGCCCGTGCACGACGATCTCGAACTCGTCGGTGGACGCGTTGACCGGGCCCGGCGCGGCCGAGACCACGCCGTAGGCGAGGCGGGGCTGTACGTGCGCGGCGATCACCGTGTCCACGTCGTGCTCCTCCAGCAGCCCGGACTCGACCAGGTCCTGCGCGCCGGAGGGGGCCGTCTCCTCCCTCGGCTGGAGGATCGCGACCAGCGGCTTCGGCAGCTCGACCCGCCGCGCCGAACGGCACACCGCGGTCAGCGCGGCGAGGTGCACATCGTGACCGCAGGCGTGCATCAGCCCGGATTTCGACGCCCAGGCCACGCCGGTGCGCTCGGTCACCGGGAGCGCGTCCAGCTCGGCGCGCAGCGCCACCGCGGGGCCGGGGTGCGCGCTCGGCAGGTCGAGCAGCCGTCCGGTCTCGGCGGCGCGCTCGCCCTCACCGGCACCGATCGCGACGGCCACCACGCGGGCGGTGTCCTCCTCGTCGCCGGAGCCGCGGGGGTCGGCGTGCAGCCGGTGCCGCAGCTCGATCGCGGCGGGCAGTTCCGCGGCCAGCGCGGTGCGCCAGTGGGTGACGAACTCGGTCATCGGGACTCCAGCCGGTAGATCCGGGCCGCGTTCTCGTGCCCGGCCAGCCGCACCAGCCGCTGAGCGTCCACTTCGGACAGTTCGCCGGCGGCGAGCGCGGTATGCAGGAAATCGGACAGGCCTTGACGGAACAGCGTGCTGCCGAGGTGGTACAGCTCGGCGAGGCCGAACGCGTCGGTGGAGAACAGCAGTTTGCCGAACGGGATCAGCTCCAGCAGCTCGGCCAGCAGCGCGGGCGCGCGGAACCCGGCGTTGTGCGTGCAGAGGCCGACATCGGCGAACACGTGCTCGAAGACCTGGGCGAGATACGCGGCGTTGCGATGGAAGGGATAGTTGTGCAGCAACAGGATCGGCACCCCGCTGCCCCGGGTCGCGCGCAGCAGCCCCGTGAGCAGGAGCGGGTCGCAGCGGTGCAGGTCGACGTCGGAATCGCCGTAGCCGACGTGGAACTGCACCGGCAGCCCGCGCTCGACGCCTGCCCAGATCAGGTGACGGTGGAGTACCTCGTCGGCCAGCCGGACCGGCGCCCCCGCCTCGATCCCGGCAAGCCACCGCCCCGCGGCCGCCGCGACCTCGGCGGGCGCCGGACGCGTCCCGGACAGCTCAAGCCCGACCCTGTACGCCGCGATCGACTTGACACCCACCGCACCAGCCGCGCGCCGGGTCAGCTCAGCGTCGAAATCCGCGGCAAACCCGGCCGCACTGGTTCCCGCGCGGACGACGTCCTCGGCCACCTGCTCCAGCCGGACGATGTCGTGGGCGCGGGCCTGCGCCAGCTGCGCGAACTCGGCCGTGGTGGTCAGGGAGCCCGGCAGGAAACCCCCGTCGAGCAGGAAGTCGGTGGTCCCGGTGGCACGCAGGAACCGCCGGTTGACCTCGCCCGCGCCCAGCTCGGCCCGCCGCACGAGGTAGTCCTGCGCCGGCGCGTGCTTCGGCAGGTCGAGCACCGGCGCACACCTCGCCCGCACGGCGAGCCCGATCAGCGAGTTGAACAAGGACACTCCCAGCGGCGAGACCATGTCGGCCTCGGTAAGCATCCGCTCGAACTCGTCCCGGCCGGGATCGTGGGTGACGACACCGTGGCAGTGGTGATCGACCAGCGGCGCCTCCGCCACGAAGTCCAGCAGTGCGGTCATCACGTCCCCTCCGGAGCCTGGTCCCCCACCCTACGAGCCGCCCGGCGCCTTTCCCGGAAATCTGACACGATGCGTTACTTGGCACCGGAAACGAGGAAGCACCCGGCGAAGCCCAGGGGGGCGTGATGAATCAGCCTGCATCCCAGCCTTGGCAACCGGACAACGCCACGGATGGGGGTGGCGGTGTGGGTGATCTGCTCGATCTGGACGGCAGCACGGAATGCGAAGCCGACGGGGAGCGACTTCCCGGATTCGGCGCATGCGAGGCCGGTCAGATCGAATGGGACCCAGTCGCGGAACGCGGGGCAGCTGGGGACCAGCGGGTCCGCCTCGGCGAACCGGAGGCCAGGTACGGCGACCTGACAAGACACGCCGAACACGCGACCGCCACGGCCCGGCAACCCGAACTCACCCGGCACGACGCCACTGCGGGCGATCCACCCGACCGAGCCAAGCGCGCCGAACACGCGACCGGCCCGGCAGGGCAGCTCAACCGGACCGGTCGCACCGAGCACACGACCGCCACGGCAGAGCAACTCCGCCAGGCAAAACCGCTCAACCACGCGACCAGGACCGCAGAACACCCCGACCAAGCCGACCGCAACACCGCTGAAAGCGACTCGCCCAACCGAACGAAGCACGCGCCCACAACGGCAGGGCCGCCCGACCGGACTGATCACGCCGCCACCGACACCGGACAACAAGACCGAACCGGTCACGCCGAACACACGACCACCAACGCCGGACCACCCGACCGGACGAGACACGCCACCGCAACCGGCCCCGGGCCACTCGACCGGACCGGACTCGCCGAACGCGGGGCCGCCGAGGCGGGGCGGCTGGCACGGGCCGGGGTGGAGCTGGTCGCGCTGACGTTCGTGGACAATTCCGGGATTTCGCGGGTCAAGGCGGTGCCGGCGGGGCGGCTCGCGGAGGTAGCCGCCTGGGGTGTCGGGGCGTCGAATGCGTTCGACTTCTTCCTCTGCACCGACGAGATCGCCACCGGGACGTACTCGCTCGGTCCGGTCGGCGATCTGCGGCTGCATCCCGATCTCGACGCGCTGACCGTGCTCGTCGCGCAGCCGGGCTGGGCGTGGGCGCCGGTGTGGAAGTACGACCAGGACGGCGTCCCACATCCGCAGGACGCGCGGGCACTCGCCGCGACGGCGGCCGATCGGCTCGCCGCGCAAGGACTTTCCGCCCGGATGGCCTTCGAACTCGAATGGGTGATCACCGACCCCGACGGGGTACCGATCGTCGGACCGGCGTACGGCTACACGCGGCTGAGCGCACACTCCGGCTACCTCCGCACACTCGTGTCTACTTTGGACAGACAGCATGTCGCGGTGGAACAGATCCACCCGGAGTACGCCGCCGGACAGTTCGAACTGTCCGTTGCGGCAACGGATCCGGTGCACGCGGCGGATCTGGCAGTGCTGGCCCGGGAAACGGTGCGCACGGTGAGCGCGGCGCACGGGTTCCGCGCATCGTTCACGCCGAAGTTCATCCCCGGCGGCGTCGGCAACGGCGGGCACGTGCACCTGAGCCTGTGGGACGGCGAACGGAACCTGTACGCGGGCGGGACCGGCCCGTTCGGGCTGACCGATACCGCGGCGTCGTTCGCCGCCGGGATTTTCGCCCGGTTACCCGCGCTGCTCGCCATAGGCGCCCCCTCCGTGCTCAGCTATCTGCGGCTGGAGCCGCACCATTGGGCAGGCGTGTTCACTGCCTGGGGCTGGGAAAACCGGGAAGCGCCCCTCCGGCTGATCCGCGGCGCGGACGGACAGCGCGAAACAGCGGCGAACCTGGAGGTGAAGTGCTTCGACCTCACCGCCAACCCGTACCTCGTGGTGGCCGCACTGCTGTTCGCCGGCCTCTCCGGAGTGACGACCGGTGCGACGCTGCCCGCCCCGGTCGACGTCGACCCCGGATTGCTCGGCCCCGACGCGGCCGCCGACGCAGGCGTCACCCGCTTGCCTCAATCGCTGGCAGAAGCCGTCGCCGCCTTCGAAGCGGACGACGTCCTCCCCGCCGCCTTCGGCCCACCACTCGCCACGACGCTGATGGACGTCCGCCGAGCCGAACTGTCCGCGTTGGGCGAACTCGCTCCGGACGACCTGTGCACGGTGATGCGCTGGCTGCACTGAGCCGAGCGCGTCGCCGACCAGCAGGTCCACAGGGTCTTGGAGCCGAGCAGGCTCGCGTTCCTCCCGCCCGGAGAGCGCCTCTCGCTCCTCGGGTCCGTCACCTACGCCCCGTGAGATCGAGTTCGCACCCCGCCGGAAACCGGTCAGTCACCCATGCCCCACACCGTTGAGCCCGCGGCCTGCCCGAAACGGGTCAGTCACCCACGCCCACACCATTGAGCCCGCGGCCTGCCCGAAAACGGCCCCACCGGCGCCCCCCTTCAGCCGCGCAGATCCACCTCCGCCGTGAACGGTTCGGTCAGCGAAAGCACGCCACCCTCACTCTTCGTGTGCGGCGCGTACTCACCGTCGGCGAGCGCGAACAGCGTGGCCGACTCCTGCTCCGGATCGATCAGCAGGTAATACGAGATGAGTGCCTCGGCGTAGAGCGCCTTCTTGAGAATCCGATCGTGCACCCGGGTGGACGGCGACTCGATCTCTACGACCAGCACGACCTCCTTCTCGGTGAGGCTGACACCCTCCAGGCCCGGCGCAGAACTGACCACCAGGTCAGGGATCAGCAGCCGGTTGTTCCGGTTCCCCAGCACGAGATTCACCCCGGGCAGCACCTCAAGGCCCGCCCCGGCCCCGCTGGTCAACCGCCCCCACAATCGCCCGACCAGCCGCTGATGCTCAAGCCTGGCCAACGGGCTCACGAGAACGAGCCCGTCCACGAGTTCGACCACACCACCCGCAAGCCGGCCCGGGGGCAGCGCGAGAAGCGCGTCGACGGTCCAACCTCCGGGCGGCGTCTCCACCCGCAATTCACCCACAGGCGCTGCCATCCTGCCGCACCTCCGCTCGCGGCGCGTCTTTCATCCCGTCGTCCCCAGTCTGCCATGATCGGCCGCTTCCCCCTCGGTTCATCTGCATACTGAGAGTGTACAGACGATTACCGACAGTTGCCACAGCTGGGACCGGAGCAGCCGGAAGATCAGGCCGGAGTGACCGCCTCACGCACGCCGGTCGCCAGTTCGGCGGCCAGGCCGCGGACGCTGTCCGCCCCTTCCGTGGCGGCCGTGACCAGGGCGGATCCCACGATCACCGCATCCGCGAAGCCGGCCACCTCGGCGGCTTGCGCGCGCGAGCGGACGCCGAGGCCGACGCCGATCGGCAGGTCTGTGTGCGCGCGAGTCCGGCGGACCAGCTCTTCCGCGTACGCGCCGACCGTGTCGCGGGCGCCGGTGACGCCCATGACCGCGGTGGCGTAGACGAAGCCCGAGCACGCGGCCGTGGTCTTCACCAGCCGCTCCTCCGAGGAGGACGGGGCGACCAGGAAGATCCGGTCGAGCCCGTGTGCCTGCGAAGCGGCCGTCCACTCGGCGGCCTCGTCCGGGATCAGGTCCGGGGTGATCATGCCCAGGCCGCCCGCCGCCGCGAGGTCGCGGGCGAACGCGTCCACGCCGTAGCGGTGCACCGGGTTCCAGTAGGTCATCACCACGGCCCGGCCACCCCGCGCGGCCACCGATTCGACCACCTCGAACAGCTGCTTCAGCCGGAACCCGCTCGCCAGCGCCGCCTCCGCGGCGGCCTGGATGGTCGGGCCGTCCATCACCGGATCGGAATACGGCACGCCGACCTCGACCAGGTCCGCGCCGCCGTCCAGAGTGGCCGCCAGCAGGTCCTTCGACGCCGCCACGGTCGGGAAGCCGGCGGGCAGGTAGCCGACGAGCGCGGCCCGGCGCTGCGCCCGCGTCGCCGCGAACAGCTCGTCGAGGCCGCTCACTTGCCCTCCCCGTCCACGAGTCCGAACCACTTCGCCGCGGTGTCCATGTCCTTGTCGCCCCGGCCGGACAGATTGACCACGATCAGCCCCTCCGGCCCCAGCTCCTGGCCCAGCTGCACGGCACCGGCCAGCGCGTGCGAGGACTCGATCGCCGGGATGATGCCCTCCGTGCGCGAGAGCAGCCGGAGCGCGTCCATCGCCTGCGCGTCGGTGATCGGCCGGTACTCGGCACGGCCGGTGTCCTTGAGCCAGGAATGCTCCGGGCCGACGCCCGGGTAGTCCAGCCCGGCCGAGATGGAGTGCGACTCCACGGTCTGGCCGTCCTCGTCCTGCAGCAGGTACGACATCGCGCCGTGCAGGTTGCCCGGAGTGCCCTTGGTGAGCGTCGCGCCGTGCCGGGTGCCCTCGATGCCCTCACCGCCCGGCTCGAAGCCGACCAGCCGCACGCCCGGGTCGTCGTAGAAGCCGGAGAAGATGCCGATCGCGTTGGACCCGCCGCCGACGCATGCGGCGACGACGTCCGGCAGCCTGCCCGCCTGCGCCAGGATCTGTTCGCGGGCCTCCTGGCCGATGACGTGGTGGAAATTGCGCACCATCATCGGGAACGGGTACGGCCCGGCCGCGGTGCCGAAGACGTAGTGCGTGGTGTCGGCGTTGGTGACCCAGTCGCGCAGCGTCTCGTTGATCGCGTCCTTCAGCGTGCGTGAACCGGTTTTGACCGGGATCACCTCGGCGCCGAGCAGCTTCATCCGTGCCACGTTGAGCGCCTGCCGCTCGGTGTCCACCTCGCCCATGTAGACGACGCAGTCCAGGTCGAGCAGCGCGCAGGCGGTGGCGGTGGCCACGCCGTGCTGGCCGGCGCCGGTCTCCGCGATCACCCGCTTCTTGCCCATGCGCTTGGTCAGCAACGCCTGGCCGAGCACATTGTTGATCTTGTGCGAGCCGGTGTGGTTGAGGTCCTCGCGCTTGAGGAACACCCGCGCTCCGCCGGCGTGCGCGCCGAACCGCTTCACCTCGGTCAGCAGCGACGGACGGCCCGCGTACTCGGTGAGCAGCCGGTGCAGCTCGCCGGTGAACTCCGGATCGTGACGCGCTTTCTCGTACTCGGCGGCGACCTCGTCGACCACGCCGATCAGCGCCTCCGGCATGAACCGCCCGCCATACGGGCCGTAGTAGCCGCGTGCGTCCGGGTCGTGCGCGCCGCTCATCGCGACGGCCTCGGGCAGGCCGGGTGCGAACCGGCGGTGACCAGCTTGACCACGGCGCCCTTCGGGTCCCCGGAGGCGACCAGGCCCTCGCCGACCAGGACCGCGTCCGCCCCGTGCCCGGCGTAGGACATCAGGTCGCCGGGGCCGCGCACGCCGGACTCGGCGACCTTGAACACGTCCATCGGCAGGCCGGGGGCGAGCCGGGAGAACACGTCCCGGTCCACTTCGAGGGTGTGCAGGTTGCGCGCGTTCACGCCGATCACCTTGGCGCCGGCCTCCAGCGCGCGGTCGGCCTCCTCCGCGTTGTGGATCTCCACCAGCGCGGTCATGCCGAGGGATTCGACCCGGTCGAGCAGGGCGGCGAGTGCGTTCTGCTCCAGCGCCGCGACGATCAGCAGGACCATGTCCGCGCCGTGCAGCCGGGCCTCGTGCACCTGGTACGGGCTGACCACGAAATCCTTGCGCAGCACCGGGATGTCCACCGCGGCGCGGACCGCGTCGAGGTCGGCCAGCGAGCCGCCGAAGCGGCGCTGCTCGGTGAGCACGCTGATCACCCGGGCGCCGGCGTCCTGGTAGTCCACGGCCAGCGCCGCGGGGTCGGGGATGGCGGCCAGCTCACCCTTGGACGGGCTGCGCCGCTTCACCTCCGCGATCACGCCGATCCCGGACTCGCGCAGCGCGGCCATCACGTCCCGCGCGGGTGCGGCCTTGGCCGCCCGCGCCTTCATTTCGTCGAAGGGCAGCACGGATTCCCGCTGCGCGAGATCCTCTCGCACGCCGGCGACGATGTCCTCGAGCACGCTCACCGGGCGCCCCCACCCGCTGCCGAACTCGCTCGTCCACTCGCAAGGTCGCTCACAAAAACCTTCCCCTTCCCGCCGAAACGATGCTAACCCCCGCTTGATCGCCGACCCGTTCCGGGTTGCCCGGCGGGGTCGGTGGGATCGGTGCCGCCGGAGAGCGCCTCCCACAGTTCGGTGTCCGGATCACGGCGCGCCCGTTGCGCCCCGGGCGCGGAATACCTTGCCCCGAGCCGTTTCGCGGTGCCCGCCCACTTGATCGCGGCCAGCCCGCCGAGCGCGAGCAGAAGGCCGCCGAGCACGGCGAGCCCGTGCGCGAGCAGGATCTGGCCACCCGGCAGCCCCGCCGCGAACCCGAAACGCACCCCCGCCGCCCCGGTCCAGATCCCGGCGATCCCGGCCAGCGCAAGCAGCCCGCCGAGCACCCGCCGCAGCCATCCCCCGGTGGCCAGGACGCCGGCCACACCGGCCAGTGCGAGCAAGGCGAGCGGGACCAGCGCGGTGGCGTGCTGCGCCCCGTTTTCGGTGTACCGAACGACCCCGCGCACCCCTTCGTCGCGGAATTCGGCGAACCAGACCAGCCGGGAGGAGCCCCAGAGGGCCAGGGCGCCGAGCAGGAGCGGGAGGAGGATTGTCCATAGTGGACGCTTGGGGGTGGCGGGACGGGGCGCGGGGGTGGTGGGGTCGGCGGGATTGGTGGAGCCGGTGAGGTTGCCGGGGCCGGTGGAACCGGCCGGAGTGGTGGGGTTGCCGGAACCGCTGGAGCCGCCGGGGCTCGGGGAGCCAGTCGGGCCGGCGGGGTCAGCCGGGTCGGTGGAGCCGCTGGAGGTGACAGGGCTCCCGGCGCCAGCGGGGCTGCCGGGGCTGGTGGGATCCGCCGGATCGGTGAAGCCGCCAGAACCGCCAGGGGCGACAGAACCCGTGGGCTTGGCGAGATCGCCGGAGCCAGGGGAATCGGCCAGGTCGGCGGCATCGCCAGAACTGCCGGAGGCGACAGGGCTCCCGGCGCCAGTGGGCCTGCAAAGGCCGGCGTGGTCAGCTGGGCCGGTGGAGCCGCCGGAACCAGAATCGCCAGAGTCGAAAGAACCCGCGGACTCGGCGAGATCGCCGGGACTCGCAGGGTTGTCGAGGCCGCCGGAGCCGACGAGTTCGGCAACCTCGGCAGCCCTGGGACTGCCGGAGACGCCCGGATCAGCGACCTCGCCCGGACCAGCCGGCTCGGCAGGAGTCCCTCTACCCCTAGGATCGGACAGACCGCCGGAGCCACCGGCCCCAGCCGCACCCCGGTCGCCACCCACTCCCCCAGGCACCTCCGGCTCAGACACCGGCCGCGTCCTCGGCCGGGTCCAGCTGGGCGGCGGGAACCATGGTGCCCGCGGCGGCCACGGCGGACAGCACCGTGCGGGCCTTGTTCAGCGACTCCGTGTCCTCGTAGTCCGCCACCGAGTCCGCCACGACGCCGCCGCCTGCTTGCACGTATGCGGTGCCGTCGCGCATCAACGCGGTGCGGATCGCGATGGCGGTGTCCGCGTCGCCCGCGAAGTCCAGGTAGCCGACCACACCGCCGTACAACGCGCGGCGGACCGGTTCCAATTCCTCGATCAGCTCCATCGCCCGCACCTTCGGCGCCCCGGACAGCGTGCCCGCCGGGAAACAGGCGGTGACGGCGTCGAACGCGGTGCGGTCCTCGGCCAGTTCACCGGTCACTGTGGACACGATGTGCATCACGTGGCTGTAGCGCTCGATCTGGAAGAAGTCGACCACCCGCACGGTGCCCGGCTTGCAGACCTTGCCCAGATCGTTGCGGCCGAGGTCGACGAGCATCAGGTGCTCGGCCCGTTCCTTCTGGTCGGCCAGAAGGTCCTTCGCCAGCCGGGCGTCCTCCTCCGGATCCGCGCCGCGCCAGCGGGTGCCCGCGATCGGGTGCGTGGTCGCCCGGCCGTCGCGCACCGTGACCAGCGCCTCCGGGCTGGAGCCGACGATGTCGAACCCCTCCAGCCGCAACAGGTACATGTACGGGCTGGGGTTCGAGGTGCGCAGCACGCGGTAGACGTCCAGCGCGTCCGCACCGGTCTCGATCTCGAACCGTTGCGAGGGCACCACCTGGAACGCTTCCCCGGCCTTGATCGCCTCCACCGCCTTGTCGACGGCGGCGTGGAACTCCGGCTTGCTGCGACGGCGGGTGAACTCCGGCACCGGGCGGTCGAAGGTGGCCGTCGTCGGTGGCGCGGGCACGCCCAGTTCCCCGGTCATCGCCGACAGCCGGGCGAGTGCGTCGTCGTAGGCGGCGTCCACCCGCTCCGGCGAGTCGTCCCAGTTGACCGCGTTCGCGATCAGCGTGACGGTGCCCTCGTGGTGGTCGAACGCCGCGAGATCGGTGGCCAGCAGCATGGTCAGCTCGGGAATGTCCAGGTCCCGTTCGGCCAGCTCGGGCAGCTTTTCCAGCCAGCGCACGGAGTCGTAGCCGATGTAGCCGACCATCCCGCCGGTCAGCGGGGGCAGGCCGGGCAGCGGCTCGCTGTGCAGCGCCTCGACGGTGGCGCGCAGCACCTGCAGCGGGTCACCCTCGCAGGGCAGGCCGACCGGCGGGGTGCCGGTCCACACCGCACGCCCGTCGCGGACGGTCAGCGCGGCCGGGCTGCGCACGCCGACGAACGACCAGCGCGACCACGACTTCCCGTTCTCCGCCGATTCGAACAGGAACGTGCCCGGCCGGTCCGCGGCGAGCTTGCGGTACACCCCGAGCGGCGTTTCGCCGTCGGCGAGGACCCGCCGCACCACGGGGATCACGCGGCGGCCTTCGGCTAGCGCGCGGAATTCGGCGCGGGACGGGCTGACCGGGCCGGGCCCGGCCGGGGTGGCTGCTGAGCTGACCATGCCTTCATTGTGCCGCCACCGCCCCACTGCCGGACCGGCGGGGACCCGCAAATTCACCCGATGTTGAATTACGGCCGGAGCGCAGCCACAATGGATCTATGAGCACCGAGGACCCTACCGCCCGCCGCCGCGGCCGCCGTCCGGCCGGGCAGGACACCCGCGCCGCCCTGCTCGCGGCCGCGCGCGCGGTGTTCGGGGAGAACGGCTACGAGCGCGCCACGGTGCGCGGGATCGCGTCCCGCGCCGGGGTCGACGCGGCCATGGTCAACCACTGGTTCGGCGGCAAGGAAGGCTTGTTCGCCCAGGCCGTGCTCAAGCTGCCGTTCTCCCCGTACGAACTCGTCACGGAACTGCGCGCGGGCCCGGACGACGAACTGGGCTACCGGATCGTGCGCACCTTTCTCACCCGCTGGGACGGCGCGGGCGGCGACCAGTTCCAGGCCCTGATCCGCAGCTTCACCGACCACGAGGTCGCGAATTCCGTGCTGCACTCGTTCTTCTCCGGCTTTTTCGCGGAGCTGGTCAGCGGGATCGGCGTCGACCGGGAGGCATTCCGCACCACCCTGTGCGCCTCGCAGATCGTCGGCATGGGCCTGGTGCGCTACGTGGCCGCCTTCGAGCCGATGGCCAATGCGGAGGTGGAAACGCTGGTCGCGGCGGTCGGCCCGACTGTGCAGCGGTACCTCACCGGCACCATCGACTAGCGCGCCAACAGCAGGAAAACCAGCGCCAGCGCACCCGGCAGCACCTGCACGAACAGGATCTTCCGGGTCGCCGTCGCGGCGCCGTAGAGACCGGCGATGACGACGCACACCAGGCCGTAGAGCTTGAGCTGGAACCCGGCCGGGTCGCTCGCGATCAGGCCCCAGATCAGCGCGAGCGCCAGGAAACCGTTGTACAGTCCCTGATTCGCCGCCAGCGGCTTGCTCTCCCGCGCGAACTCCTCGGTGGTCCCGAAGGTGGCGCGCACCCGTGGAGTGGTCCACAGGGCCATTTCCAGGACCACGATGCAGAGGTGGATCAAGGCAACGAGCCCGACGAGCGCGTTCGCGACCGCGGTCACCGCGTGTTCTCCTCCTCGGCCAGCAGCAGCCGCTCTGCGCTGTCGAAACAGGTGCGCTCACCGGTGTGACAGGCGGGACCTGTCTGGTCGACGCGCAGCAGCACGGTGTCGCCGTCGCAGTCGATGCGGACCTCGCGGACGTGCTGTACGTGGCCGGAGGTCGCACCCTTGACCCACAGCTCCTGCCGGCTGCGGGACCAGTAGGTGCCGCGGCGCGTGGCGAGGGTGGCGGCCAGCGCTTCGTCGTTCATCCACGCCATCATCAGCACGTCGGACGTCGAGTGCTCGACCACGACGGCGGCGATCAGCCCGTCCGCATTGCGCTTGAGCCGAGCGGCGAGTTCCGGGGCGAGCCCGGTCATCGCACGACCACCCCGTCCGCCCGCAGCGAGCTTTTCACGTCACCGATCTTCACCTGTCCGAAGTGGAATACGCTGGCGGCGAGCACGGCGTCCGCGCCGGCCCGGACCGCGGGCGGGAAGTGCGTGACCGCGCCGGCCCCGCCGCTGGCGATCACCGGCACCCGCACGGCCTTGCGCACCAAGGCGATCAGCTCCAGGTCGAACCCGGCCTTCGTGCCGTCGGCGTCCATCGAGTTCAGCAGGATCTCGCCCACGCCGAGTTCTTCGCCGCGCGCGGCCCATTCCACCGCGTCGATCCCCGTGCCGCGACGGCCGCCGTGCGTGGTCACCTCGAAGCCGGACGCCGTCACCTCGCCACCTTCGGAAACGCGCCGAGCGTCGACGGAGAGCACGATGCACTGCGCGCCGAACCGCCGGGACGCCTCCTTCAGCAGCTCCGGGCGCGCGATCGCGGCGGTGTTGATGCTCACCTTGTCCGCGCCCGTGCGCAGGAGCCGGTTCACGTCGTCCGTCGATCGCACGCCGCCGCCGACGGTGAGCGGGATGAAGACCTGCTCGGCCGTGCGGCGCACCACGTCGAAGGTGGTCTCCCGATTCCCGGACGACGCGGTGACGTCGAGGAAGGTCAGCTCGTCCGCGCCTTCGGCGTCGTACCGGCGCGCCAGCTCGACCGGATCGCCGGCATCGCGCAGCCCGGCGAAGTTGACCCCCTTCACGACCCGGCCCGCGTCGACGTCGAGACAGGGAATCACCCGTACCGCCACAGCCATGCCTTCAGCGTAGCCGTCCGGCTGCGGCAGCCCAGGCACCGGATGGCCGGTTCTTGATCGGCCGGACGCCCAAGTCGCGACAGAGGCTGTGAAGGGTCCCTTCACAGCCTTTGAGTCCAGGGTGTCGGCAAAGTTGGTCGGGGACCCGGCAGTGGGCGATGCGGAGGTGTGTGCGACCACCTCGTGGCGTGCGCCGGACCGGTTTCGGGTCTGTGAAGGGACCCTTCACAGCCCTCGGCACGACAGCGGCCGACCGGCCACGGGACCGCTACCGTGGGGACATGCCGCCGGAACTGGAGCGCCTCGCCGCGGAGAAGTACGTCCTGCTGATCACGTTCCGTCGCGACGGCCGCGCCGTGCCCACCGCGGTGTGGGCCGCCAGAGAGGGGAACGAGCTGGTGGTCTGGTCGGAGCGCAACGCGGGCAAGGTGAAGCGCATCCGCAACAGCGGCGCGGTCCGGGTGCAGGCCTGCGACACCCGCGGCCGTCGCACGCACGGCGCCGAGGTGCCGGGCACCGCCCGGCTGCTCGACCACAGCGATTCCGGCCGGGTCCGCGAAGCCATCGCCCGCAAGTACGGCCTGGTGGGGCGGGTGGGAATGTTCTTCAGCCGCCTGCGAGGCGGCCCGGAACGCACGATCGGCATCGCGATCGTGCTGGACGAGGCGGACTGACCGAACCCGCCTCAGCGCACCGCGGCCAGCGCCTCCGGCAGGGTGAACGCGCCCGCGTACAGCGCCTTGCCCACGATCGAGCCCTCGACACCGTCGCCGGACAACGCCGCCAGCGCGCGCAGATCGTCCACACTGGACACTCCGCCGGAAGCGATCACCGGGGCGTCGGTGCGGGCGGTGACCTCGCGCAGCAGATCGAGGTTCGGGCCGCGCAGGGTGCCGTCCTTGCTCACGTCGGTGACCACGTAGCGGCTGGCGCCGTCGCGGTCGAGCCGGTCGAGGACCTCCCACAGGTCGCCGCCGTCGGAGGTCCAGCCGCGCGCGGACAGCCGGTGACCCGCCTCGGTGATCCGCACGTCCAGGCCGATCGCGACCCGGTCGCCGTAGGCGGCCACCGCCTTCGCGGTCCACTTCGGGTCCTCCAGCGCGGCGGTGCCCAGGTTCACCCGGCGGGCACCGGTGGCCAGCGCGGCCTCCAGCGACGCGTCGTCGCGGATCCCGCCGGACAGCTCCACCTGCACGTCGAGCCGGCCGACGACCTCGGCGAGCAGCTCGCGGTTGCTGCCCTTGCCGAACGCCGCGTCGAGGTCCACCAGATGGATCCACTCCGCGCCGTCGCGCTGCCAGGCCAGCGCCGCCTCCAGCGGGCTGCCATAGGAGGTCTCGGTGCCGGCCTCGCCCTGGACGAGTCGCACGGCCTGGCCATCGGCCACATCAACGGCGGGAAGGAGCGTGAAAGTCACGCGGACAGCCTATTCGGCGGGACCCGGCTCCCCGTCCGGGGGACCGCGCAGGCCGGCTACGCGAGCGTCGCCAGCCAGTTGCGCAGCAGCCGGGCACCCGCGTCACCGGACTTCTCCGGGTGGAACTGGGTGGCCCACAGCGGCCCGTTCTCCACCGCGGCCACGAAGTCCCCGCCGTGGTCGGACCAGGTGAGCTTCGGCTGCTGCCCGGCCAGCCCGGAGTCCAGCTCCCAGCGCCGCGCGGCGTAGGAGTGCACGAAGTAGAACCGCTCGTCCGGATCGACTCCGGCGAACAGCTGCGAATCCGCCGGCGGGCGCACGGTGTTCCAGCCCATGTGCGGGAGCACGTCCGCGTGCAGCCGCTCGACCGTGCCCGGCCATTCGCCGGTGCCCGCGGTCTCCTCGCCGTGCTCGACCCCGCGTTCGAACAGGATCTGCATGCCCACGCAGATGCCCAGCACCGGACGGCCGCCGGCGAGGCGCTTGCCGATGATGCGCGGCCCGTGCACCTCCCGCAGCCCGGCCATGCACGCGGAGAACGCGCCCACCCCGGGCACCACCAGCCCGTCCGCCGCCAGCGCGGCCTCCGGATCGGCGGTCACCGTCACCTCGGCGCCCGCGCGCGCGAGGGCGCGTTCCGCGGAACGGAGATTGCCGGAGCCGTAGTCGAGAATCACCACACGAGACACGGGTCAAGGGTAGTCCCCGCCCCGCGCCGGCCGGTTTTTCGCCCGGCCGGGTTTCACCCGTCGCCGGATCGGGTACTCCTCCCGCCTCGGGTGCCGCCGGTGCCCCCGGACCCGGAAATGAGGACGAGATGTCCGAGTCCGACCTGCTCTGCCAGATGTTCGACGCCTGGCGCAAGGACATCGACAGCGTGCCGTTCCCGCAGTTCACCGTACTCACCATCCCGCCGCAGCGGACGCGCGCCCAGGTTGACGCGCGGCACGTGAGAAATCCCACGCGCCGTTCGGCCGGTCCGCGCTGACCGCACTGTGCTTTCCTTCGGAAGCCGCACCGCCGCGCCTCCCGGAGGAGAACCGATGAGCCCGACCCCGGATCCGCACGACTTCCTCGACCTCGACGCCGGGCTCGGCGACGACGAGCGGGCGATCCGGGACGCGGTCCGCGGCTTCGCCCGGGACCGGCTGCTCGACCGGGTCGCCGACTGGTACGAAACCGGCGCGTTGCCGGCCCGGGAGCTGGCGAAAGGCTTCGGCGAGCTGGGTCTGCTCGGTATGCACCTGGAGGGCTACGGCTGCGCCGGCACCAGCGCCGTGGCCTACGGCGTCGCCTGCCGCGAACTGGAGGCCGTCGATTCCGGTCTGCGCAGCTTCGTGTCCGTACAGGGTTCGCTGGCGATGTACGCCATCCACCGCTGGGGCAGCGAGGAACACCGCGCCGAATGGCTGCCGCGGATGGCCGCCGGAGACGCGCTGGGCTGCTTCGGGCTGACCGAACCGGACGCGGGCAGCGATCCGGGCAGCATGCGCACCCGTGCCGTGCGCGACGGCGCCGATTGGGTGCTGAACGGCACGAAGATGTGGATCACCAACGGCACTGTCTCGGACGTGGCCGTGGTCTGGGCGCAGACCGACGAGGGCATCCGCGGTTTCGTCGTGCCCACCGCGACGCCCGGATTCACCGCGAACGAGGTCAAGCACAAGCTCTCCCTGCGTGCCTCGCTGACCGCGGAGCTGGTGCTCGACGGCGTGCGGCTGCCGGAGTCGGCGGTGTTCCCGGAGGTTCGCGGCCTGCGCGGGCCGTTGTCCTGCCTGAACGAAGCGCGCTACGGCATCCTGTTCGGCGTGGTCGGCGCGGCGCGGGCGTGCTACCAGGCGGCGCTGGAGTACACGCTCGCCCGCGAGCAGTTCGGCAAGCCGCTCGCCGGTTTCCAGCTGACTCAACGCAAACTCGCCGACCTGGTGGTGGAGGTCAACCGGGCCGGGCTGGTCGCGCTGCAGATCGGCCGGCTCAAGGACGCCGGCACGCTCCACCGTGACCAGGTCAGTTTCGGGAAGATGGCGAACGTGCGTTCCGCGCTCGAAGTCGCCCGCACCGCCCGGTCGATGCTCGGCGCGAACGGCATCTCGCTCGAATACCCGGTGATGCGGCACATGGCGAATCTCGAAACGGTGCTGACCTACGAGGGCACGGAGGAGATGCACGCGCTTTCGCTCGGCCAGGCGGTGACCGGGATCCCGGCCTTCCGCTGAGCCCGGCTCAGCCGAAGAACTCCTTGAGGGTCAACGCGATCGAGCCCGCGTCCAGGCCGTGCGCAAGATCGTGGTCGGCGAGCGTGCCGTAGATCCGGACCTCGGTGTCGCGCACGGTGCCCAGGCTGAGCAACCGGTGCGGCAGATCCGCGAGCGCCGCGGAGACCTGGTGCGCCGAAGTGCCCTGCAGGTACGGCTCCACCACGGCGACGTCCGGAGTTCCGGATACCGCGGCACGCAGGCCGGCGGCGTCGAACGGGCGCACGGTCGAGGTGTAGAGCACGGTCACGTCGAGGTGTTTGGTCGCTTGCAGTACGCGGTCGAGCATCGGGCCGACGGCGATCACCACGCCGTGGCGACCGTGGCGCACCGCCTGGAATCCGACACCGAAGTACGCGGAAGCGTTCTGCTGGGCGGAAAGCCGGAGGTAGACGCGGCTGTCGCCCGGCACGGAATCGAGCAGCAGGCGGCGGGCCTCCTCGGGGTGCCCGGGCACGTGCACGAACCAGTTCGGCAGCGAATCGATCAGCGCGACGTCCCCCGGCGCCTGATGGGTACGGCCCTCGGCGGGCATGTCGTAGGACGCGCCATAGGACACCAGCACCGCGCCGAGGTCCTGGTGGTTCAGGTCGAGCTTGATCTGCTCGAACGCCCGCTCCACCAGGAACGGCGAGAAGGTGTGCACGATCGGCCGCAGTCCGGCGAGCGCCAGCCCGGCGCCGGCGCTGACCAGGAGCTGTTCGCGGATCCCGACATTGAGCACCCGGTGCGGATGCCGGCGCGCGGCCCCGGCGAGCTGAGCCGCGGAGATGTCCGCGAGAACGACCACTGCGTCCGGGTCGGTGTCCAGGATTTCTTCGGCGGTGGCAAGGAAAGTCTCCCGCATGTTCGCCATCAGTGCCCGCCCTTCGGTTCGACGGCGGCGACCACGGCGAGCGGCCGCCCCGGATGTTCCGCGGTGAACGCGTCGTACAGCGCCTCGTGATCACGCCCGGAAACCGTGCACACCGCCCAGCCTTCGACCTCGAACCGCCGCGCGATCCCGCCCGGCCAGCCGTGGGTGGAGGACTGGTTGTCGACGATCACGGTGGTCAGGTTGGCCAGGCCCAGGCGTGCGGCGACGACGATCGCCTCGTGGTTCGAGCCTTCGTCGAGTTCCGCGTCGCCGACCAGGGTCACCACGCGGGCGGCGCGGCCTTGCGCGCGCAGGCCGAGCGCGGTGCCGAGAGCGATCGGCAGGCCGTGGCCGAGAGATCCGCTGGAAATCTCGACGGCGGGCACGCGAGCGCGATCCGGGTGGTGCCCGAGCCGCGAACGCACGGAACTCCAGTCGGCGAGTTCGTCCTCGTCGAGGAAACCCTTGGCGGCCAGGACCGCGTAGTAGGCCATCGGACCATGTCCCTTGGACAACAGGAACCGGTCGCGATCCGGATCGCGCACGGTCTCCGGGGTCACCCGCAGTACGCGGTCGAAAAGGACCCACAGCACGTCCACCGTGGACTCCGCGGCCGCGTGATGCTTGTCGTCCCCGGTCATCAGGGCAATCAGCCGGGGCAGCCCGGCGTAACCCGGCATCGGTTTCGCAGTGCTCATCCTCCGACGATGCAACCTCGACCAAGCTGTAGGTCAACCGCTAACCTGGACCAATGACGAGGTTGGCGGAGAAGCTGAGCATCGGGCAGGTCGCGGACCGCAGCGGGGTGGCGCACACGGCATTGCGGTTCTACGAGGAGAAGGGCCTGATCACCTCGGAGCGTTCCACCGGGAACCAGCGCCGGTACGCGCGCTCGGTGCTGCGCCGGATCGCGTTCATCCGTGCCGCGCAACGGGTCGGCCTGTCGCTGGAGGACATCAGCGAGGCGCTGGCGACGCTGCCCGCCGACCACGCCCCCACGAAAGCCGACTGGGCCCGGCTCTCCCGCGATTGGCAGACCGAGCTGGACGCCCGGATCGATGCCCTGCAACGCCTCCGGGACCGGTTGACCGGCTGCATCGGCTGTGGCTGCCTGTCCCTGCGCGGCTGCACCCTGTACAACGCCGACGACGAGCTGGCCCGGTTCGGTCCCGGCGCGAGCAAGCTACGCCCGATGGCCGAGGGCGGAATCTGAGGCCGTTTCCCGGTCGCGCCGCGCCGAGCGGACCAGCGGGGCCACCACGGAACGGCGGCCAGGCGAGCACCGTCGTCATCAGCGGCGCGTCGGAAACCGGCACCGCTGCGTGTTCAGGCCACTGCCACGCCCGGCCGGAGGCCGGGATGAGCAGCAGCGCCCGGCCGAGCGCGACGAGCTGGGCGAGCTGCGACTGGTTGCGCGCCTCCGGCCCGGGGCTGTCCGGATGGGTCCCGTCGCGCCGGGGTCAGCGGGCGATCGGCAGGCCCGGCACGTCGGCGACATCGGCCAACGAGAGGTGCTCGCGCGACGCGAGCGGATGCGTCGCGGGCACGATCGCGATTTGGCCTTCCACCAAAGGGCTTCGGTGTCGGCGGGCGCCCTCTGCCCCTGGCCGCCCGCGGCTTCCATCCCCCGGTCGCCCGAGAGCACCCCTCAGGCGGCAGCTCACGTCGACACCGAAGGCCCATCCCGAGGAGACCCTGCCCTCGTGGCCTTGCCGCGCCGCAGCGTCAGCCCCGTGACCGCCGAGGCCGCCCGAGCAGGCGGCGGCCCACGTCGACGAGTTCGCGGCGGAGGGTCTCGTCGTCCACCCCGGCCAGATCCGGGGAACCGCCGGCCATGGCGATCCCGCAGAGCGTCACGAGGGCGGTCACCCGGCCGGCGACGTCCGCGTCCGGGCCGGCCAGCAGGCCGATCATGGTCTCCTTGAGGCCGTCCATCCCGTGCGCCGATTTCGCGATCGCGCGGTTGAGCCCGGGATCGCTGGAGAACAGCGCGACCAGCACCCGGTGCTGCACGATCAGCTCCACGAACCCGTCCAGCAGGTGATCCACCTGCGCGCCCCGCCTGCGGTGCCGGGCCGCGGCCACCAGCAGCAGGTCCAGCTCGCGGACCCCGGGTTCGGCGACCGCCTCGGTGATCTCCGCCTTCGTCTTGAAATGGTAGTAGACCGCCGCCTTGGTCACGCCCAGCGCGTCCGCGATCATCTGCAGCGACGTGCCTTCGACCCCGTGCTTGGCGAACAGCTGCAGCGCCATGCCGAGCAGCCGGGTACGCGTGTCCTCGGCCCGAACCGCGGTCATCACAAGCCTCCTCCTGGGAAAACGGACGGAGCCTACGGCACCCCCGCCCGCCCCGGCAAACCGCGCCAACTTGCCGATCGGCCAGTAAACACTAGCCGTGCGGCTAGTCACAAGCTAGCCGATCGGCTTGGCAGCAGCTTGCCGAACGGCTAGCGTCTTACCCCTGAATCGTGTGACGGATACCCCCATCGGGCGAAACGGAGAACCACTCGTGGCGACCTTTCTCTACCGGCTCGGCAGGGTGTCTTTCCGGCGCCGCGTCCTCGTCTCGGTCGTGTGGGCGGCCGTGCTGGTGGCGCTCGGTGTCGGCGCGCTGACGCTCTCGGGCAAGATGTCGAATTCGGTGACCATCCCGGGCACCGAGTCGCAGCAAGCGATCGACCGGCTGGCCGAGAAGTTCCCGCAGGCCGCGGCCGGGGGCGGGACCGCGCGGGTGGCGATCGCCGCCCCCGCCGGGCATACCGTCACCGATCCGGCGGGCCAGGCGGCTGTCGAGTCCGTGGTGGCGAAGCTGAGGCAGGCGCCGAAAGTGGCCGCGGTCGCGGACCCGTTCCAGGCGAAATCGGTCTCCCCCGACGGCCGGGTCGCGCTCGCCCAGGTGAGTTACCAGATCAAGGGCTACGAGCTGACCGAGAGTGACCGAACCGGGCTACTCGCCAGTGGTGACCAGGCGAAGAGCCAGGGCTACCAGGTCGAATTCGGCGGCGATGCGGTGCAAGGCATCCCGGACGCCGGGGCCACCGAGGGACTCGGCGTCGTGGTGGCCGCGGTGGTGCTGATCATCACCTTCGGCTCCCTGCTTGCCGCCGGGATCCCGCTGCTGACCGCGTTGATCGGCGTCGGGATCGGCATGTCGGGCATCCTGCTGGCCTCCGGCTCGATGGAGCTGAACTCGAACACCCCGATCCTGGCGTTGATGGTCGGGCTCGCGGTCGGCATCGATTACGCGCTGTTCATCGTTTCGCGGTACCGGCACGAACTCCGGGAGGGCCGCGAGCCCGAGGAGGCCGCCGGGCGGGCCGCCGGCACCGCCGGGTCCGCCGTGGTGTTCGCCGGGCTCACCGTGATCATCGCGCTGGCCGGGCTGACCGTGATCGGGATCCCGTTCCTCGGTCAGATGGGCGTCGCCGCCGCGGTGACCGTCGCGATCGCCGTGCTGATCGCGCTGACCCTGTTGCCCGCGGTACTCGGGTTCGCCGGTGCCCGGGTGTCGAACGGCCGGATCCGGTTGCGCCGCAAGGGTTCCGCACTCTCTCACGGGGAACGCTGGGCACGTTTCGTCGCCCGGCACCGGCTGCCGGTACTGCTGAGCGCGCTCGCCGGGCTGGCCGTGGTCGCGATTCCCGCGCTGAGCATGCAGCTCGGCCTGCCCGACGACCGCACGGCGCCCCCGGATTCCACCCAGCACAAGGCGTACGAGCTGGTCAGCACGAGCTTCGGCGAAGGGGCGAACGGGCCGCTGCTGGTGGTCGTCGACACCGGGCCGAACCATGATCCGGCGACGCTGAAGCAAGCCACCGAGAACATCGTGAAACTGCCGGACGTGGCCGCGGTGACACCGCCGCGGGTCAACACCTCCGGCGACACCGCGCTGTGGACCGTGATCCCGAAGAGCGGGCCGGGCACGACGCAGACCGAGAACGTGGTGACCGCGATCCGGGCGCTGTCCGCACAGGTACACGACACCACCGGCGGCAGTCTCGCCGTGACCGGGCAGACCGCGGTCAACATCGACGTGTCGCAGAAGCTGTCCGACGCGATGCTGCCCTACCTCGGGCTGATCGTCGGGCTGGCGTTCCTGCTGCTGATGCTGGTGTTCCGCTCGGTGGTGGTGCCGCTGAAGGCGACGCTGGGTTTCCTCGGCTCGGTGGTCGCCACGTTCGGCGCGGTGGTCGCGGTGTTCCAGTGGGGCTGGCTGGCCGGGCTGCTCGGCGTCGAGTCCACCGGCCCGATCATGAGCATGCTGCCGATCCTGCTGATCGGTGTCCTCTTCGGACTCGCGATGGACTACCAGGTGTTCCTGGTGACCCGGATGCGCGAGGAGTACGTGCACGGCGCGGCTCCGCGGGAGGCGACGGTCACCGGGTTCCGGCACGGCGCTCGGGTGGTGGCGGCCGCGGCGCTGATCATGATCTCGGTGTTCGCCGGATTCGTGCTGGCCGAGTCCTCGCTGATCAAGTCGATCGGGTTCGCGCTCGCGTTCGGGGTGCTGGTGGACGCGTTCGTGATCCGGATGACCGTGGTGCCCGCGGTGATGTCCCTGCTCGGCCACGTGGCCTGGTGGCTGCCCCACGGCCTGGACCGGATCCTGCCGAACGTGGACGTGGAGGGCGAGAACCTCACCCGCGCACTGGACGCCCCGGAGGACGGCGACCGGGAACCGGCCGAGGTCTGAGGCGAACGGGGCCGGGGACCGGTCAGGGCTGAGGACGAACGGGAAAACCGGGAGCTGATCACCGGGAACCGGCCGAGGTCCGAGGGCCGAGGCGGGGCAGGGCGATGCGGGGCCGGGAAGCCGGCCAGTGTCTCCCCGCGTGCGTCGGTCACGAAAGTGATCCCCGGTCCGGCGTCCTGGCCGCTGCGCGAACGAGCCCGGGTGGCGGGTGCGGTCCACGGCCCGGCTGGGACCGGCCCGGCCGGGATCAGCCCGCGAGCCAGGCCACCGCGCCGCCGACGGACAGTGCCGCCGCGACGCCGAGCACCACGGCGATCACCTTGGCCGTCTTCCAGGTCGAGTAGACCCCGCCGATCAGGAACCCGCCGAGGGCCAGCAGCAGGACGGCAACCAGCTCTTTACTCACCAGGCCAGCGTGCCACACCGCGCCGGGCGGGCAACGGCGGCCTCCCCGGCGCCCACGGCCCGAGCACCGCGTCCCGAGAGCACCGCGTCCCGAGCTGTGAAGGGTCCCTTCACGGACTCTGAGTCCGTGAAGGGACCCTTCACAGCATCGGCGACGGTTAGAGTACGCCCTTGGTGGAAGGGATGCCGGCTGCGCGTGGGTCGGGTTCGGTCGCGGCGCGGAGGGCGCGGGCGACGGCCTTGTACTGGGCCTCCGCGATGTGGTGCGGATCGCGCCCGTGGATCACGCGGACGTGCAGGGCGAGTTGCGCGTGGAACGAGAGTGAGTCGAACACGTGCCGCGTCAGCACGAACGGGTAGTTGCCGCCGATGGTGAAGGCGTCGAACTGCTCCGGCTCCCCCGCGTGCACGCAGTACGGCCGGCCGGAGACGTCGATCGCCGCGTGTGCCAGTGTCTCGTCCATCGGGATCCAGGCGTCGCCGAAGCGGCGGATGCCGCTCTTGTCCCCGAGGGCCTGGCGCAGTGCCTGGCCGAGCACGATCGCGGTGTCCTCGACGGTGTGGTGTGCGTCGATGTGCACGTCACCGGTCGCTTCGACCTTCAGGTCCAGGGAACCGTGCACGCCGAACGCGGTGAGCATGTGGTCGTAGAACGGCACGCCGGTGGCGATCTCGACCTGCCCGGTGCCGTCGAGGTCCAGCTGGACCAGGATCGAGGATTCCTTGGTGGTGCGCTCCACCTTGCCTGCGCGGCTCATCGCTGGATTTCCTTACTTGCTTCGAGGAACGCGTCGTTCTCTTCCGGGGTGCCGATGCTTACCCGCAGGTGCTCCTCGATGCCCGGATCGCGGATCAGCACGCCTTGGTCCAGATAGGACTGCCAGGCCGCCTTGGGGTCCGCGAACCGTCCGAAGAGGACGAAGTTGGCGTCGCTCGGCACCGGGGTGAAACCCAGCCCCAGCAACGCTTCCACCACGCGGTCACGCTCCGCGGAGAGCTTGTGGACACTGCCGAGTGTGGCGTCCGCGTGCCGCAGGGCGGCGCGCGCGGCGGCCTGGGTGAGCCTCGACAGGTGATACGGCAGGCGCACCAGCTGCAGGGCGTCCACCACGGCGGGTGCGGCGGCGAGGTAACCCAGCCGGCCGCCGGCGAAGGCGAACGCCTTGCTCATCGTGCGGGACACGATCAGCTTCGCCGGGAACTCGGCGATCAGCTCGACCGCACTGGGCTGCGAGGAGAACTCGGCGTACGCCTCGTCCACGACCACGATCCCCGGCGCGGCCGCCAGCACGCCACGCAGCTGCGCCAGCGGGATCGAGCCGCCGGTGGGGTTGTTCGGGCTGGTGACGAAGACCAGGTCCGGCTGCCGCTCGCGGACCGTCTCGGCGGCCCGCTCGGTGTCCAACGTGAAGTCCGCCCGGCGCGGCGCCGGCACCCAGTCGGTGCGCGTTCCGGAGGCGATGATCGGGTGCATCGAGTACGAGGGCTCGAAGCCGAGCGCACTGCGGCCCGGACCGCCGAAGGCCTGCAGGATCTGCTGCAGGATCTCGTTGGACCCGTTGGCCGCCCACACGTTCGCCTCGGACAGCACGACCCGGGTGGACACCGTGAGGTAGTCGGCGAGGTCGGCGCGCAGGGCCACCGCGTCGCGGTCGGGGTAGCGGTGCAGCGAGGCGGCTTCCGCTCGCGCGGCCTCGGCCACATCGGCCACCAGCTCGGGCGGCGGCGGGTAGGGGTTTTCGTTGGTGTTGAGCCGGATCGGCACGTCGAGCTGCGGTGCACCGTAAGGCGTCCCGCCGCGCAGGTCCTCCCGCAGCGGCAGGCCGTCGAGGGTGACCTCGGCCCCGGGGACGGCGTCGGTCATGGCTGTTCTCCTTCGAACCGGGCGGTGACGGCTTCGCCGTGCGCGGGCAGGTCTTCTGCGTCCGCGAGGGCGACCACGCGCGGGGCGATCTCGCGCAGGGCCTCCGCGGAGTAGTCGACCACGTGGATCCCCTTGAGGAAGCTCTGCACGGACAGGCCCGAGGAATGCCGGGCGAACCCGCCGGTGGGCAGCACGTGGTTCGAGCCCGCGCAGTAGTCACCGAGCGACACCGGCGCATAGGCACCGACGAACACCGCGCCCGCGTTGCGCACCCGGGCGGCGACCTCGCGGGCGTTGGCGGTCTGGATCTCCAGGTGCTCCGCGGCGTAGGCGTCCACCACGCGCAATCCATCATCCACAGTGGACACGAGGATGACGCCGGACTGCTTGCCGCCGAGGGCTTCGCGGACCCGCTCGGCGTGCTTGGTGGCCGCGACCCGGACGGCCAGCTCCCGCTCCACCGCGTCCGCGAGCTGCTCGGAGGTGGTGACCAGCACGCTGGCCGCCAGTGGATCGTGCTCGGCCTGGCTGATCAGGTCGGCTGCGACATGCACCGGGTCGGCGGTCTCGTCGGCGAGCACGGCGATCTCGGTCGGCCCGGCCTCGGACTCGATGCCGATCACCCCGCGCACGAGCCGCTTGGCCGCGGTGAGGTAGATGTTGCCCGGCCCGGTGAAGATGTCGGCCGGGACCAGCTCGGTGCCGTCGGTGTCGGTGCCGCCGTACGCGGCCAGCGCCACCGCCTGCGCGCCGCCGGCCGCCCACACCTCGTCGACGCCGAGCAGCGCCGCCGCGGCGAGAATGGTCGGGTGCGGGAGACCCCCGAACGCCGCCTGCGGGGGTGAGCAGACCACCAGCGAGCCGACGCCGGCCAGCTGCGCCGGGACCACGTTCATCACCACTGTGGACGGGTAGACGGCCAGCCCGCCCGGCGCGTACAGCCCGACCCGCTCGACCGGGACCCAGCGCTCGGTGACAGTGCCACCGGGCACCACCTGGGTGGTCACGTCCGTGCGTCGCTGATCCGAGTGCACTTTCCGGGCCCGGTCGATGGACTCCTCGAGTGCGGCGCGGACCTGCGGGTCCAGCCCGTTCAGCGCGGTGGCCAGCTCGGCGGCGGGCACCCGCACCCTGGCCGGACGCACTTTGTCGAATCGCTCGGTGAACTCCAGTACCGCGGGCACGCCGCGCTCGCGTACCGCCTCGACCACCGGCCGGACCTGATGCAGTGCGGCGTCGACGTCGTATTCGGCGCGTGGCAGCACGGCACGCAGTTCGGCGATGTTCGGGACCTGCCCGCGCAGGTCGGTGCGGTTCAGCATGATGACCAGGGTACGAGGTGGCTCGCGGACCCCGGGCAGGGATACTCGGTGGTGACCAGCTGTCCCCAGGCAAGGAGGCCGTGGTGCCCCGGATCGCGTTGTGCCAGCTCAACTCGGGCGACGATGCGGAGGCCAACCTGGACTCGGTACGCACCGAGGTGGCGCGCGCGGCCGCGCGCGGCGCACGGGTGGTGGTGTTCCCGGAGGCGACGATGGTGCGGTTCGGCCGGCCACTCGCCCCGATCGCCGAGCCGCTGGACGGACCGTGGGCCTCGGCGGTGGCCGAGACGGCGCGGGAGCACGACGTGCTGGTGGTGGCCGGCATGTTCACCCCGTCCGGTGATGGCCGGGTCCGCAACACCCTGCTGGTGACCGGCCTCGGCAAGCATCTGGGCTACGACAAGATCCACCTGTACGACGCGTTCGGCTTCGCCGAGTCGGAGACGGTGGCCGCCGGGTCGCACCTGGTCACCTTCGAGGCCGAGGGCACCGTGTTCGGCGTGGCGACCTGCTACGACCTGCGCTTCCCGGAGCTGTTCCGCTGCCTCGCCGACGACGGCGCGGACGTGGTGCTGGTCCCGGCGTCCTGGGGCGCGGGCGCGGGCAAGCGTGAGCAGTGGGAGCTGCTGGTCCGCGCGCGGGCGCTGGACTCGGGCTGCTGGGTGCTGGCCTGCGACCAGGCGGATCCGGCGGCCACCGGCCTGGAGGTCAACCCGAAGTCCCCGACCGGGATCGGCCACTCCATGGTGGCCGACGGGTTCGGCCGGGTGACCGCGGCACTGGGCCCGGCCCCGGAGACCCTGCTGGCCGACGTCGGGGCGGCCGAGGCGATCCACGCCCGCGGGGTCACCGGCGTGCTGGCGAACCAGCGGCTCTCCGGCGGCCCGGTCGGGCGGCTCGGCTGACCGGCGGGCGGGAAGCTGCCACGACTCGCGGCACGGGACGGCGGAGGACGGAGAGGACAGGGAGGCCGCGGAGAACACCGCGGAGGAGAAGGTTTCGAACACTCCGCCAGGCTACCGAGATCGCACACCTGTTCGACATCACACGATCAGGTGGAACCGCCGTGAGTCCATTGTGGATAGCGAGAAGTGCTTGGGCAGCAAGGGAAAGCTCCGGTCAGGCGATCACCGGATAGACGCCGGGCCGACTCGTGGAGAAGAGAGCGGGCACACAACAGAGCCCGCCAGCCACACACCACTCCGAGCCACCCCACACCCCCTCACCGCAACCACGACGGTGCCCACCGGCCACGCACACCAACCCCGGCCGACCACCACACCGACCCATCACCCTCACCGCAGCAGCCCCTCCCGGATCGCCACCCGGACGAACCCGGCCCGGCGGCGTTCGCCGGTCTTGTCGCGGATGCGGTCGAGGTAGGAGCGGACCGTGCGAACGCTGATGTCGAGGATCTCGGCCACGTCCACGTCCCGCTCCCCCGCCGCGACGAGACGGAGGACCTGCTTCTCGCGTTCGGACAGGACGATCTTCGGGCCGGCGTGCCGGTCTTCGGTGTCCTGGATGATCATGCCCGCCAGGGTCGGCGAGACGTAGGCGTTGTCCTCGGCGATGGTGCGGATCGCGCGGAGCAGCTCGTCGCCGTCGACGTCTTTGGACAGGAAGCCCTTCGCGCCAGCCTGCATGGCGCCGAGGACTTCGGGCTGTTCCGCGTGCGCGGAGACCACCAGCACCTTGTGCCCCATCTGCCCCACTTCGAGCACCGCCGCCGCGTCCTGGACGCCGCGCAGTTTGAGGTCCAGCACGACCACGCTGCCCGGCGGCTGGTCCTGCACGGCGAACCGGGCGACGGAATCGGCGACCGCGCCCAGTTCGATGTCCGGAGCCTCGTTCAGCACGCGCGCGACCGCGTCCCGGTACAGCGGGTGGTCCTCGATCACGCCGACCGGGATCGGACCCGGCCCGCGTCGCCGTTCTTCCGTTTTCACCCTCACGGTTCCCCTCCTGGAGCCGCCAGGCGGCCCGTCCCCGTCTCCATGCTCAGCCAGCCCCGCCCACGGCCTGCCCCGCCGCGGCCGGGTCCAATGCGGGACCAGCCGGCACCAAGGCCAGCAGCCCGCCCGCGATCACCTGCCCGGCTCCGGAACCGTAGCCGAGCGAAGCGAGCGCCGGGGCGTTCGCTACCGGATATTTCCGTCCTGTGTCCGTGATGAGATACGTCGTGCCGGAACCGGCGTCGGTAGCCACCGCGCCGCCGGAAGGCGGCACATAGACGACATCGGCCACCCGGGCGTCGGTGCGGACCGTCACCGGCAGCGCACGGCCGCCGGGGGGTAGCGGCAGATCCGCTGATACGAGGATCCGACCGCCCTGCGCGCACATAGTCACCGAACTCCCGGTGATTGGCGCCTTGCCCGGGATACGGTCCGGGTACGCAGCGGGGGCCGCGCCTCCCGTACGCGGTTCAGCGACCTTCTTCACCGAGGCAACGTCTGCGGCGCGTACGCGGGTCGGCTCCGGGCGCGCGGCGTACGCAGACTCGTTGGCGCGAGTCGTCACCAGCAGTGCCGCTTCGGTCTGTCCGACCGGTTCGAGACCGCCGGCGCGTACGAGGTAGTACGTCGAAGCGTTGGCAGCCGAGGCCATCGCGTCGACAACGGCGAGCACTTCGCCGACACGCGTGCGTACGTCGCCGACCTGTGGCCCGGGTTCGCCCGCGCTCGACACCGGGATCGCCCCGAGGTCACGCCCAGCAGGCACGGTGTCCAGCCATCGCGCGGAGACGGCGATGGTCGGGTAGCTGTCGAATTGCAGTGCTGCGGCGGCTTCGTCGCTCAGGCGGTAACGGCGCCCGCCTGTCACCAGGTATCGATCGCCCTGCGGCAGCCGGACGATCACCCCGGCGTCGCGCGGCAGTTCGGTCCCGGACGCCGGCGCCCCCAGCAGTACGGCGACGAGCGGCTCCGCCGACGCAGGCGCGTCTTGCGTCGTACGGCTGCAACTCGTCCACGTCGCCGTGACGAGGGCGCTCGGCTGTGGCAACGAGTCGGGCGCACCAGCGATGCCGATCTGTGTACCGCGCGGAGCGGTGCCGAGCTTCTCCGAAGACACCGTCACCGTCTGGTGCCCGTCGCCGCCTGCGAGCAGCCGCGCGGACGCGTAGTTCAGCACTGGGTGTACCGCGCCGTCCGCGCCGAGCACGAAGCGCGCGCCGGTGCCTTCTTCGACGATCACGTGCCCACCGGCGAGCCAGTCCTTGCCGCCGGAGGGGTTGACCAGACCGATCACTCCGTACACCGCGGTGATCAGGAGCGCGACGCCGAGGCCGAGGAGCGTGCCGAGCACCAGGCGGCGGCTGGGCGACACCGGGTGGTTGGCATCGGCGGCGACGAGCGCGGAGACGAGACGGCGGCGCAGGAACTGGTAGGCCTGGATCTGGTCCCGCTGCGTCCACACCGTGCCCTGGCCCCCTGAAGATCGTTTCCCTCCGCGGATGTTAGGCACCGGCCGGACGGGCCACGAGGGTAATTTTTACGCCCACGGGCCGGGGTGGTCCGCGCTAACGTCGCGGAGCCGGGCGCCGGGGAGCGCCCCGGGAAGGGGAGGCCCGTGTCCGTGTCGACGGCACCCGGCCGGGAGACGACCGCACCACCGGTCCGGCCCCGGCATGCCCAGGAAACCGCGCCCGCCGGTACTGCGACGTGGCCGTGGCTGTTACCTATCCGGCCGCTGCAGGCGGTGGGCTGGGAGATCGCCGGGCTGGCCGTGCTGCTGGCCTTCAGCGTGGGCGGAGCGGCGCGGATCACGGTCGCGGCGTCGGCCGGGGTCCTGGTGGCCACGACGTCGATCCGGGTGCGCGGACGGCATTTCGCCGGCTGGGCGTGGACCTGGCTGGCGCATCGGCTGCGGCGGCACGACAGCCGCCGGGACAGCCCGGATCCGCTGCACCGCGTGGTGGGCCCGATGCGGGTGTGCCAGCACGTCGACCGCGCGGGCAACCGGTTCGGGGTGGCCGAGATCGACGGCGATTGGAGTGCGATCGTCCGGCTCACGCCCGGTGCCGGCGAGCCGTCCGCGGACGAGCTGCTCGCCGTGGCGCGCACTGCTTTCCGTGGCACGGACATCCCGCTCGCCGCCGTGCAGCTGCTGACCTGGGCGGTCCCCCGGGACGGCCGGGTCTACCGGGTACGCTGGCTCGCCGTCCGCTATCGCCCGGACGAAGCGCCGATCGCCGCGCTCGCCCGTGGCGGCGGGGACCTCGGCGCGTTGCGCAGCACGGCGAGTGCGGCGCTGAGCCTGATGGTCGCGCTGGCCGAAGCCGGCCACCCGTCGACGGTGCTCGAAGCCGGGGAACTCGCCGACGAGTTGCGCGTGGCGCTTGGCGTGCCACCCTCACGCCACGATCCGGATACCGACTGCGACACCTGGCGCGGCTGGGTCTGGGGCGAGACGACCCAGGCCGGATACGGGCCCCGCTCCGGCCGCGACGTGGCCCGCATTCTCGCGTCCACGGCGCCGGACGCCGCCTTCACCGCCACGTCGGCGACCTTCCGCCGCACGCCCGGTGGCCGTGAGCAGCTCGATCTGACCATCCGGGTCGGTACCCGCCAGGACGGGAAACCTCAGGCTCCACAAGGGGTTTCGACGGTACCTCTGCACGGGGCGCATGGTGCCGCGGTGCGCCGGACGCTGCCGCTCGCGCTGACCTGAGGTGGCAGCCCACAGCTGTGAAGGGACCCTTCACGGACTCTGGGTCCGTGAAGGGTCCCTTCACAGCCTTTCAGCCGGTGCAGAGCCGCTCAACCACCGACGACCTCGTACACCCCGGCAACCATCGCCACGAACGGCACCAGTGCGAGCAGCACCAGAAACTCCGCGACATCCAGAACCCGCGACCAATACGGCGAACGCACCCCTCGCGCGACCCGTGTCGCGTACGCCAGGCACACGACCGCAGCGAGCACCACGGCCAGCCCGGCGGTGAGCAGGGCGACGCGCTGGCCGCTCGCGATCAACCAGCCACCGGCGCCCAGTAGCGTGAGCAGGCCGAACCCGGCCAGCACCAGCCGTTGCGTACGGCCCGCGTACGAACGGGACCGTTGAAGCCACGTCGAACCCACCAACGCGGCGAGCCCGGCCTCCCACGCGCCGCCGGTCGCCAGCACGGCGGCGGAGCCGGCCACGACCAGTCCCAAGGCGACCAGAAGGCCGGTCAGCAACGCCTGCGCATGCGTGGTCCGGCCCGCCATTTCCGCGCCGAGCGACGGCTGTTCGTTGGCACGGAACGATTCCATGTCGTCCGGCACGCGCGGCAGCGGCAACCGGCCGAGCCGTAGGGCGAGCATCGGCGCGGCAGCGGCCAGGGCCGTCGCGAGCACCGCCGTCACGGCTGCGGCCGCCATCGGCCGCACCCCGGCGACCAGCACGATCCCGGTGGCAATCGCACCGATCGCGGACGCGCCGGTAACCGCGACGAAGAACGGCAACCGATCAGCCACGGTGACCGCGGCCAGCACGCCGTACACGGTCACTGCGGCCAATCCGGCGGCGAGTGGCCCGGCTTTGAGAGAGAACAGCGAATTCGGCGGCAGCACGGACATCCCGGCCAGCAGGGCCACGCCGACGCCCGCGAGTGCCCCGGCCGCGCCCGCGCCCGAATCGCCGTACGCGCGGCTCAGCGCACCCCCGGCGAGCAGCAGCACGAGCGCGAGCAACCCGGTGCAGATCGGCGCGAGGACGCTGCCCTCGGTCGCGGCCTGCACCAGCACCCCGCCGACGAGCAGTAGCACCGCGGCGGCTGCAATGCCGGTCCGTCGCGCGATTTTCGGTCCCCACGTGGTCGACGCGGACTCCCCTACGCTCGCGATCGAGTCCACGACGTCGTCGAACAGCAGTGGCCCGCGTGGACGTTCGCGCGGGGTCAGGTGCAGTACCTCGCCGTCGCGGACCTGCGCCGCGGCGACGGTCAGCCCGAGTGCCAGGGGCGCTCCGCCGAGCCGGGAAAGCACCCAGCCCGGATGTTCGGCCGGGGCCTGCCCGGTCGCACCGGCGAGCCGCACCAGCTGCGGTACCAGCTCGGCGAACGTGCTCTGCTGCGGCAGCGCGACGTCGACCCGGGCACGCGGGGTCACGATGGTCACCCGCCGGGTCGATCCGGCGAGCCCGGCCGGGGCGCTCACTCGGGCGTCCTGGCCGCCTCGATCACCGTGGCGAACTTCGCGCTGCTCGCCTCGGCGAGCTTCTGCAGGCCCGCGTTCACCGCCTCCAGCACGATCTCCGACACCGTGCGGGCGTCGTACTCACGGATCGCGCGCGGATCGATGTCGACCGAGGTGAATCGCCCGTCGCCGCGCAGGGTCACGGTGACCTCGTTCTGCCGCGAGGCCGCCTTGACCTCCATCGCCTCGACGGAGCGCTGAATCCGCTGGACCTGTTCGGTCTGGCGGCGGACCTGCGCCAGCAAATCGTCCACATCCGGCGCGGCATATGGATCGGTCACGGTTGTTCTCCTTCTCCTGCAAGGGTTTTCCGCCGGAGGTGGACACTTGCGACGAAGCGCCGGAAGTCCGGGACGAGCCGGGCGGCGGCCTCGGCGGACGCGGTGAGCACCAGTTCGAGCACCACTCCCCCGTCCGGGCCGGGCACGGTCAGGTGCACCTGGACCTGCCGCAGCTCCAGTCCTTCGCCGGTCCGCAGACGCAGCGTCTGGGTGAGGCCGGGTGCGGGCGGGGCGCCGACCGCGCGCCGGTCGAGGACGTCCACCGCCGCGGTCGCCGAGGCGAGCCGCTTCACGGCCTCGTCGGCGATGTCCTCCAGCGAAGCGGGATCCGGCCGTTGCCGCACGCCGAGGGTGAGGTTCGCGGTGAACTCCGCACCGGGCTCGGGACGCACGGCGACGAACACCGGCCCCGGTTCCTCCGGCTCGACCGGCGTCCACCCCTCGGGGACGTCGAACCCGAGCGGGAGCGTCACGGTGTTCACCACGAACCCACGTACTGGACGGCGCCGTCCCATGCCTGGCCCACCGCGTCGGCGGCCTGTCCCGCCGCGTCGCCGACCGCGTCCACCGCGGCACCGCCGTACTCGCCGAGTTTGGGCAGGTCGATATCGATGTTCGCGCCGACGCCCGCGCCGAGTCCCACCGCGACGCCGGCTTTGAAGTTGACCTTGATGTGCCCGGCGTCGTACACCGCCTGGCCGTCGAGCTGCGCGCCGAGGCCGTACTGCAGGGTGCCGTTCGCGCCGACGCCGATCCCGGCGACATCCGCCGCGACCTCACCTTCGAATTTGCCGCCGACGAAGACGTTGCCGTGCAAGCCGAATCCGTGCGCGCCGCCTTGCAGCGAACCGCTCGCCTCGCCGCCTGCGAACAAGGTTCCCTTCGCGCTGGCTTCGGCGACTCCGTAGGTCACCTTGCCTTCGAGTTCTTTGTGGACGGCCGCAAGCTCGGTGTGCCCGGACACTTTGCCGTCCCAGCCGGACGAAGTGATCTTTCCGTCGTACTCCGGAGCGAATCCGTCCTGATCGTGCTGCAGCTTCGCGTAGGTGATCTCGGTGTTCCGCGCGAGCTTGTCCCGGACGCCTTCGGGCTCCGGCCTGCCGAACGGGGTATCGGCCTTCTTCGGCGCGCGCGTGCCCTCCAAACCGTTCCAGGTCAGCTTCTTCCAGCCGGAATTGCCGAACCACGACGGCACGCTCCGAGGCCGTTTACGACCGTCGAGCGGCTCCCCGTTGAGCCAGTGCAACGGGCCGGCGCCCTTCTTGCCCAGCTCGTACTCCAGCCGTCCGACGCCTTCTCCGGGGAACAGCTGCGCAATCGCTTCCGACAGCTCGTCCGCCACCTGCGTCGCCGCGCCGACAGCCTGTTCCCCGAGGCTTCTGGCCGCGGAGATGAACGCGCCCACAGCGTTCGGGTCGGCCGCGCGCGCCTGACTGGTCAGCTGTGCGGCGTACTGATCGAACTGCGCGAGTACGGAGTCGACTGCGGCACGCGCGGATTGCAACAGCTGGCTCGCGCTGGACAGTCGTTTGCCTTGCTCCGCCAGCTTTGCCCCGTCTTCGCGGAGCTTCTGCGCCGAATCCCGCGCGGCTGCTGCGTACGCCTCGTACGCCGCGCCAAACCAGTAAGCGTGCAGCGCGCTGGCTGCGTCGGCGATCTCGGTGGCCTTCGTGGTGATCGTGGTTGCGTTGGTGGCACAGCGATTCGGGGCCGCCACAAGCGCGGCCGGGTCACCCGTGACCCGGCGCTGGTACTCGACCAGCACCTGACGGTAGTTCGACAGCACCGCGCTGAGGACCCCGGACGCGTCGACGGGCACCGGCTATGCGCCTTTCGCGTCGATGTCGACATGCTGACGGAAGTGCGTGCCGTTGTACGTGAGGTCGAGATCGATGTCGAGATCCCGCCCGGCCGGAGCCTCCACAGTGGACTGACCAGTGGACAGGTCGGTGTGGATCACGATCTCGTTCGCCCCGGCAGCCGAAGCGGGCACCGGAGCAGCGGGCACCGGCTGGGCAGGCGAAACAGGCGCGGAAGGCACCGGATCCACCGGAATCCAGCTGTTCGCAAAGTTCGGCTGCTGCCCCGCCGAGCCGTGCTGGCCGGCCCCGCCGAGCGCCGGCGGCGTGTAGTTCGTGAACGACGGCACGCCGCCACCGGAGCCCCCGGCGATCGCCTGCTGCCCGGCCACGGTCGCGGGCGACTGCGGCGCGGTCACCGGCGTCGCCGACAATGCGGCATTGCCCGCGGCGGTGTTCCCGGTGTCCCCACCGTGGAAGAGCTTCTCGATGTCCCCGATGATCTGCCCGACTTGGGTGATCTGGTTCGCCAGATCACCGGCGCCGAGTGCCTTGAGCAGGCCGCCGATCGCGGTGATGAACGCGCGCAGCGAAGCGCTGGTCGAGCTGGACAACGCGACCGCCGCGCCGTAGGTCCACCAGTTCGACATGAGCGAGGCGACGGTGGGGTTGACCGCCGAGACCACTGCCCGGTAGGCCTCCTGCGCGGTCTTCACCAGGGTGCCGGAGATGCCGAGCAGTTCGGCGCCTTTCTCCAGCACCGAGATGATCTTGGTCAGCTGGTCGAGCGAGTCGGAGATCTTCTTCAGCGCCGATTCCGAGGCCGCCCCGGACCACACCTTGCCCAGCTGGTCGGCGGCCTTGGTCAGCTCGTGGTGCAGTGAGGCCAGTTCGGTCGCCTTGTGCAGCAGATCCAGCACGTGCTTGGCGATCTGCTCCGGCTGCCCGGTGAGGATCTGCGGGAGCACCGTGATCGGGCCGCCGGAGGACGCGGTCGCGTCCATCGCGCTGGAGTTCGGGAACGTCGGCATCGGACCTCACTTGGTCGGGGTTCGGGATGGTCAGGCGGAGACCGGCCGGTAGACGCTGAGCCGGGCCAGCCCACCGAGATTCGGGTCGACGGGGCCGTGGTTGTAGAGCACGCCGCCCTCGCCGGCGACGCCGATGACCGGGCTGTCGGCCGCGGATCGCAGTGGCTTCACCACCACGAGGTCGCCGCTGTGCACGCCGCCGGGAACGTCGCCGAAGGTGCGCGCGGTTCCCGCGTAGACCTCGATCAGCCCGACCCGCGCCTGATTCCGGGCGTCTCCGGCCAGCCAGTCGTTGAAGTCCGCGACGTCACGGAACCGCTCGCCGGTCACCGGCTGCTCGGCAAGGCTCGCGTCACCGAGGTAACGCAGCACGTTGCCGACCGAGCCGGGTTCGCCGTGCGCGCCCGCACTGTCGGTGACCGCCAGCGCGGCCAGCTGCGCGGCGTGCGGACTACCCCAGATCGACGCAGACGCCGACGACGGCGAGCCCCCGTAGCCACGCGCCACCGCTTCGTCCGCCGCCTGATAGGCCTCGGCGCTGTGCTTGACCAGCCCGTTGATCTCCTGCAACAGCTGCAGCAGCGTGCGCACGGCGGTCACCTGGTGGGTGTGCAGGGCCGCGTTCGCCGCCGCGACGGCGCTGCCGAACCCGGCGAACGACGCGGGCTGCACCACGAGTCTTTCCAGGTCGGCGAGCGCGTTGAGGCCGTGCGCGAGGATCCCGCCCACATTGCCCGCTCCTGCGTGCATGGCCTCCGGCTCGGCCCGGTACTCGCCGGTCCCGCCCATGCCTGCCTCCGATCCGTGCTCCTCGGCCCGAGGGTAGGTTCGGGCCGCCGGGCGAGCGGACGGCAAAAGTACCCACCGCGAAGGCGGACGCGGTGGCCAAAATACGGGGCATGAGCACCACCCGTGACCGGCTCGGCCTCGACGCGCAGCCCGGCGAGATCCTGCTGCAGCCGCCGCCGATGCTGCCCAAGAGCGGCTCCGGCGGGATGCTCCAGCTGATGATGTTCCTGCCGATGATGCTCGGCATGGGCGCCATGTCCTTCGTCTACATCGGACGCGACGGCGGGGTGATGACCTGGATCTTCGGCGCGCTGTTCGTGGCCGCGATGGGCGGCATGATCGTCATGTCGCTGGGCCGTGGCGGGATGGCGAAGAAGGCGCAGATCAACGAGGAGCGCCGCGACTACCAGCGTTATCTCGCCGGCCTGCGCACGCGGGTGCGCGCGGTCGCCGACGGCCAGCGGGCGACGCTGATCGCGCAGCAGCCGGACCCGGCGGACCTGTGGGCCTACGTCGAGACCGACCAGCACTGGGATCGCCGCCGCGGTGACCGCGGATTCGCGATGGTCCGTGCGGCGACCGGTCCGCAACCGCTCGCGACGCCGCTGCGTGCCCCGCAGATCGCCCCGCTGGAAGAGCTGGACCCGGTCTCGTCGACGAACCTCAAGCACTTCATCCAGGCCTTCTCCACCGTCGAAGGCCTGCCGGTCTCGGTCTCCCTGCGCTCGTACGCGGCCGCTTCGCTGTCCGGCCGCCGCCCCGACGTGCTGGGGCTGGCCCGCGCGCTGCTGGCCCAGCTGGTGACATTCCACTCCCCCACCGACCTGCGGGTGGCGTTCTGCGTGCATCCCGATAGGGCGCACGACTGGGAGTGGGCGAAGTGGCTGCCACACGCCACCGCGCCCGCGCTCTCGGACGCGACCGGCCCACGCCGGCTGTTCGCCGCGGACGCTGCCGAGCTGGCCCGGCTGCTCGGCCCGGATCTCGGCGAGCGCCCCGCGTTCAGCCGTCGCGGCGGTTCGTCGGATCTGCCGCACGTAGTGCTGGTGGCCGACGGCGGCGACACGCACAACGAGCCGCGGCTGCTCGCCGAGGAGGGCAGGCTGGGCGTCACCGTGCTGGAGGTCGGCGCCGAACGACCCCGTGTCACCTCGACCGAAAGGCTGCTGAGCCTGCACGTCGACCCCGAACAGCTCGGCATGGTGGTACTCGACGGCGGCGAGGCGCGGCTGGGTTTCCTCGGCACCCCGGATCGGCTCGACCACGGCGCGGCCGAAGCGCTGGCCAGGACGCTGACACCGTTGCACCAGGGTGCCGCAGTGGTCGGCGAAAAGCCGATGTCGGCCACCTTCGGACTGGCCGGGCTCCTCGGCATCGGCGACCCGCGCGACCTCGATCCGACGGTGACCTGGGCGCCGCGCCCGGCTCGCGACCGGCTGCGCATCCCGCTCGGCGTGAACCCGGACGGCCGCCCGGTGGAGCTGGACCTCAAGGAATCCGCAGAAGACGGGATGGGGCCGCACGGGCTGGTGATCGGCGCGACCGGCTCGGGCAAGAGCGAACTGCTGCGCACCCTCGTCACCGCCCTCGCCGTCACGCATTCCTCGGAAACGCTGAACCTGGCGCTGATCGACTTCAAGGGCGGCGCCACGTTCGCCGGGATGACCGGGCTGCCCCACACCTGCGCGGTGATCACGAACCTGTCCGACGACCTCGCGCTCGTCGACCGGATGGCGGACGCGCTCAACGGCGAACTGCTGCGGCGTCAGGAACTGCTCCACGCGGCGGGCAACTACGCCTCCGTGCGCGACTACGAGAAGGCCCGCGCGGGCGGTGCGCCGCTGCAGCCGTTGCCGTCCCTGCTGGTGATCATCGACGAGTTCTCCGAACTTCTCTCGTCGCGGCCGGAGTTCATCGACCTGTTCGTGGCGATCGGACGGCTGGGCCGTTCGCTGGGCATCCACCTGCTGCTGGCCTCGCAGCGGCTGGAGGAAGGCCGGCTGCGCGGGCTCGACTCCCATCTCTCGTACCGGATCGGGCTACGGACGTTCTCCGCCGCGGAAAGCCGTGCGGTACTGGGTGTCGCGGACGCCTACCAGCTGCCCCCGATGCCCGGCTCGGCGTATCTGAAGGCGGACACCGACACGCTCATCCGGCTCAAGGCCGCTTACGTGTCCGGGGAACTGCCGCCGCGCACCCGGATCGTGCGCGAGGACGGTCAGCAACTCGGCGTGCTGCCGTTCACCCTGGCCCCGGTGGAGGTCCCGGTCGCCGCCGAACCGGCCGGCGCGGAGCCGGAGGAGAGCACCGGCGAGACCATCATGGGCGCGATGCTGTCGCGTTTGGACGGTCACGGCCCGGAGGCGCGCCAGATCTGGCTGCCGCCGCTGGCCGAACCGCCCACAGTGGACCAACTGCTGCCGCCGCTGGGCGAGGACCCCGAGCGTGGACTGTGCCCGCTCGGCTGGGGCGGGAACGGAAAGCTGACCGTGCCGGTGGCGCTGGTGGACAAGCCCTTCGAACAACGCCGCGACCTGCTGTGGGCGGATTTCTCCGGCGCGGCCGGCCACGCGGTGCTCGTCGGCGCACCGCAAAGCGGCAAGTCGACACTGATGAAGACGATCGCCGCGGTGCTCGCCCTCACCCACACCCCGGCCGAGGTGCAGTTCTTCGTGCTGGACATGGGTGGTGGCGCGCTGGCCCCGATCGCCGGGCTGCCGCACGTCTCGGGCTACGCCACCCGGCGCGACGCGCAGCGCTGCCGCCGCGTGGTGGCCGAACTGACGACGCTGCTCGAACAGCGTGAGGAGTTCTTCGCCGCGCACGGAATCGAATCGATGGCCTCGTTCCGGGAGCGGTGCGGCGAGTTCACCGAGAGCACCGACGGCCGCGAGTTCGGCGACGTGTTCCTGTTCGTGGACAACTGGACGACCATTCGCCAGGAATACGAACGGCTGGAAGAGCAGATCACCGGGCTGGCCGCGCGCGGGCTCGGGTTCGGCATCCACGTGATCGTGTCGCTGAACCAGTGGATCGGCGCGCGGGCCCCGCTGCGCGACGCCATCGGCACCCGGTTCGAGCTGCGCCTGGGTGATCCGGCGGACTCGGTGATCGACCGCAAGGTGGCCCAGAACGTGCCCGCCGACCGTCCCGGACGCGGCCTCACCGCGGAGAAGCTGCACTTCCTCGCCGCGCTCCCGCGAGTGGACGGCGACCAGCGGCCCGGCACGCTCGGCACCGGCGGGCTCGATCTCGTCCGCCGGGTCGAGGCCGCGTGGCCGGGCAGCCGCGCGCCGCGGATCCGGCTGCTGCCCGCCGAGGTGCCGCTGGACTCGCTGCCCGCCGCGCCGGAGGGCCGGATCACGTTGGGGCTGGCGGAATCGACGTTGCGCCCGATCCAGCTGGACTTCCGGACCGACCCGCACTTCCTCGCGTTCGGCGACGTCGAATCGGGCAAGAGCGCGCTGCTGCGGACCCTCGTCACCGGCCTGTGCGCGAAGCACTCTCCGGCCGAAGCGCTGATCCTCGTCGGCGACTACCGCCGTGGGCTGCTCGGCGTGGTCGACGAGCCGCACCTGCTCGGCTACGCGGGTGCGGAGAACACGCTGACCGACCTGGTGGGCCAGTGCGCCACGGCTATGCGCAACCGCCTGCCCGGCCCGGAGGTCACTCCGGAACAGCTGCGCACCCGTTCCTGGTGGCGCGGCCCGGACCTGTACGTGGTGATCGACGACTACGAACTCGTCGCCACCACCGGACGGAACCCGCTGTCGCCACTGCTGGAATTCCTGCCCCAGGCAAGGGACATCGGCCTGCACCTGATCCTCGCCCGTGCCTCCGGCGGCGCCGGGCGCGGGCTGTTCGAACCCGTGCTGCAGCGGGTGCGCGAACTCGGCTCACCGGGCGTGGTCCTGTCCGGGGCGAAGGACGAGGGCGTGCTGCTCGGCGACGTGAAGCCGTCCCCGCAACCGGCGGGCCGCGGCACGCTGGTCTCCCGTCGGCACGGTACGGAACTGATTCAGGTGGCATGGACGAAGCCGACGGAAGGGCTGGGGTGCGGGCTTCCGTCGCGAACGTCCACAAGCGACAGTAGCAGGCGGACACACCCCCGTTAGGCCAAATGGCCCACGACGGACGCCGGTCGGGAACCCGACTTCAGTAGGTTATCCGGTTTCCAACATCGACCTACGGTTGGGAAACAATTTCCTACCGGAAGGATCGCCCATGCGTTTGGCTAGGACGGTGGCGGTGGTCGTCGGGGCTGCGGCCGCGCTGGGTCTCGGGGTGTCGGCGCCGGCCGCCGCGGACGAACCGTTGATCATCGGCGGGACCACAGTGGACTCCGCGCCCTGGGGCGCGCAGGTGTTCTGGGACGACCAGACCGAATACGGCGGTTTCGAGTGCTCCGGCACGATCATCGCCTCGCAGTGGGTGCTCACCGCGCAGCACTGCCTGAACAAGCCCGGCATGCACGTCAAGGTCGGCGATGTCGCGCTGGGCAAGGGCAAAGAGGTCGCGGTGGACCAGCAGCAGGCCTCGCCGAAGGGCGACATCGCCCTGCTGCATCTCAAGTCCGCCGTGGACACCACGTTCATGAAACTCGCCGACACCGACCCGGACAACGGTGCCACCAACCAGATCTACGGCTGGGGCCGCGTCCAGGGCGACAGCCCGCCCTCGGACACACTCAAGACCGCGGACGTGAAGGTGACCGGCGACAGCACGGATGCCTTCGACGGCAAGGCGATCGCCAGCAAGGGCGTGACCGGCTCGTCCTGGCACGGGGATTCGGGCGGCCCCCAGCTGTCCGACGGGGTCCAGGTCGGCGTGTGCTCGACCGGCGTGAACTCCGGCAGCGACAAGAACGGGACACAGAACTACGCCAGCGTGGCGAACAGCCGCGACTGGATCAAGAAGACCGCGGGAGTCTGAGCCACCGGTCCCCACCGGGTGAGGCCCGCCCGTCGTACCGGGATTCCGGTACGACGGGCGGGCTTTTCGTGTCCGGATGCGCTCACCCGGCCACCGGTTCTTCCTTCAACCGCACCGGCTTGCGCGCCCGTACCGACAGAAACGTCCCGATCAGGGCCGCCGTCGGACAGCCCGACAGTATGAGCACCGAACGTAGACGGCTGCATCCCCTGCGCATACACCGCTTCTTGCGCCGGGGTCGGCGTGAACATCAACAACGCCAACTCCATCCCGGTCGCCGCGGCTGCCAGCGTCGGGATGGCACTGCAGACACTGGTGCGCACCGCCCGTCCCCGATGGGGCACGCCCTACCCGCGGGATGTCGGTAATAGTGCCGCCACCACGACCGGCAGTTGTGCCGTTTGACCGCACCGCCACCTTTTCTAGCGTGACATTCACCCCGCGCGGACCGGGCCGAAACCCGCCGTGCACCAGGATTTCCACGAGAGGGAAGGGAGGTGGCCGGTCGTGTCCAGTCCGGGCTTCCAGTCGGATTCCGCCGCCATGACGCGCGCCGTCCAGGGCTTCGAGGAGACCGCGTCCAGCGCCAAGACCACCATGGCCAGCCTCGAATCCGAGCTGGCGGAGACGCTGCGCAACTACAAGGGCGACCAGGCGGTCGCGTTCTGGGGCCTGCACAGCCGGCTGCAGGAGAAGATGACCGACGCGGTGCGCGAACTCGACACCATGTCACAGCTGGTGCACACCAGCCACACCACCTACAACACCGGTGACTCCGACGTGCACCAGAGCTTCCAGAGCGTCAGCCACACCGCCGAGGGTTCCGTGATCCCTCGCCTCAACCCCTGAGACCGCGAGAGGACCCGAGAAGATGGCCGAAGTCGTCGAAATCAGTTTCGCCGCCCTGCAGCACGGCTCGGCGTCGCTGGCCGCCAAGGCCAAGGCGCTGACCACGCAACTGGAGCAGCTGCACCAGAACCTGCAGCCGATCACGCAGACCTGGTACGCCTCGGGCAGCTCCGCCGGCGAGGCCGCCCGCGCCTCGGAGACCCGGCTGCGCCAGGCCACCGCCGAGATCGTCGCGATCATCGCGCAGTTCGGCACCAAGGTCGGCGACGCCCACGATCTCCAGGCCCAGCTGGAGAACCGGAATCAGGGCCTGTTCGCCTGACCCGGCGTCGGCCTGCCGGTGCGGGGCACCCCTCGCTCGCACCGGCAGGCCGGCTTTCCCGCGTCCCGGCCGCACGAGAGGGGTCCCCGGCCGATGCCCGACCAGTCGTACTACGTCCATCTGGACTCGTTGAAGGATTTCGTCCGCGAGCTGGAGACGCAGATCCACGCGATGTCCCAGCCGAACGATTTCCTGCGTACCCTCGGCGAGCACCCGCTGCTGTTCGGGGAGTTCGGCGAGGCGGGCTCGCTCGCCGACGCGCACCACGCGGCGGTCGCCGAAATGCAGGGCCTGCTCGACCAGGTCCGCGGAGCGATCACCTTCGCGCAGGAAGTGACCACCACCGTCGCCGACGGTTACGAGCAGGCCGACCAGTCGGTGGCGGGCGACCTGCACCGGTCCGGCGCTGAGGCCGGGCTGCTCGATCCGCTGTTGTCGTTGCTGGGGCTGGGCTCCGGCACCTCCGCGAGCGAAGGGGGCAAGGGCGCATGAACGGGCCCCGCACCAACTTCGGCGCCTTCACCCACCAGCAGCTCTACGCGATGCTGCAGGCCGGCGACCCGAGCACCGCCCGCGAAGCCGCCGAGCGGTGGGAGTCCACCGCGCGCGGGCTGCACGATCAGGCCGAGAACCTGTCCCACCAGTTGAGCGGCTTCGCCGGCTCGTGGACCGGCGGCGCGGCCGATCAATACCACCACATGATCACCGATCTGGTCGGCGGGATCCGCAAGGTCGCGGTCACCGCGCAGGGCATGCGAGACCTGCTCGAAGACGCTTCCGACGCGCTGGTGCAGGCGAAGGCGGAAATGCCGCCACCCGTTGCGGTGCCGGACGTTTCGCCCGCCGACGTGTCCCTGGCGGTCAACCCGCCGACGCTGCCCGCGGACTCCCCGCCGGCCACTGTGTTCGCCGCAGCTCAGCAACGGCAGCAGGCGATCGCGAACGTCGAAGCGCAGCAGCAGGCCGCGAACGCCGCCGGTTCCGCACACGCGAAGGCGATCGTCGTGATGGAGAACCTCGCGACGAACTACACCACGGCCGAAGACTCGATCCCGGTCTCCCCCAACTCCGCCACCCCACCGTCCGCCCCGTCCGCCGGTGGTGGCGGTGCTTCGGGCGGGGGTGCCGTGATCGGCGGCACGACGGGTGGCACCGTCGTCGGGACTCCGGTCGGTGCGCATCCGCTGCCCGCCGGCGGCAGCGCACCGTCCACTCCGGACACTTTCGCACCGTCCACTTCGGGCAGCCCACTGTTCGGGGACATGTTCACCGCCGGGCTGGCCGCGGCCTCCGCGGCGGCGTTCGGCCGGTTCGGCTCGATCATGCCCCGGGTGCCGGGCTGGGCGGGCGGGAAACCGGCGGACGACAAGGACAAGAAGGAAGAACCGCCGGACACCAGGCTCGGCGGTGGCGGCGGTGCGAGCACCGCGGGTGGGGCCGGCGGTGGCATCCCGATCGGCGGCGGGGAGGCTCCGTCACTCGGCGGAGGTCTGCCGTCCGGCGGCGGGTTCAGCGGGCCGGGCCAGGCTCCCGCGGCGCATTCCGGGCTCGCCGGAGACACCGGCTCGAACGTCCTCAGTGGACTGGCCGGCGGTGCGGCCGGGGCGGCGGGCGCGGCGGCCAAGAGCGCGATGCCGATGATGCCCATGATGCCGATGGGCATGGGGGCCGGCGGCGATCTCGGGTCCGGGCGGCGCATCCCGGCCTGGCTGGTGGAGACCGAGAACGTCTGGGGCCAGCAGGCGCCGGTGGCGCCGTCGGTGATCGGTGAAGAGCCGGACGTCTCCTGACCGGAAGGACCGCTGTGCAGGATGGTTACCGGGTCGCCCCGGCGAAACTGGACGTGGCGGCGGCCGAGCTGGATGCCCGGGCCGGCGTCCTCCATGCCACGCAGCAGGCGGTGGCGGGCGAGAAGGTGCCCGCCACTGCCTTGGGCGAGGTGCCCTCGGCCGCAGCCGCCGCGAAGACCGTGGCCGAGACGTGGTCCGGGATCTCGTCCGGAATCGACGCGCAAACGCAACGGGCACAAAGACTTCGAGACGGCCTCGTCGCCTCCTCGGTCGGGTACCGCCGGGCCGACGAGCAAGTGGCCGCGATGTATCGCGCGCTGCTGCCGAAGGGCTCAGACGGCCGCATCGTGACCGGCCACCACCTTGACATCCCAGCGCCGTGACCAAATCAGACCAATGTACACTATGGACAGTCGTGGCGAACCGGCCACCAACCCGGCACGATGACCACCGGCAGAACACCCACCCGAACGGCCGCCCCGTCACCGGCCACCGCCGCATCACCCCAGCCGACCTGACCAACCCGTCACCCGGTGCATCCCGAATTGCGACCCCGCACCACCGACCGGCCGATCCCCCGGAGCACACACCACCTCGACACCCTGGCCACCGAGGTGATCGACGCCGTGTTCGGCCCGATCACACGGTGCACTGTGGACGGTGAACAGGACGGCGACCCGGCGAACCCCGGGCACCTGACCTGCCGCAACTACGGAGTCCGCCTGGAGTCTTCCCCCGCTGCCCACGACCGGAGCACCGCACGCGAAAAGATCGCCCGGTTCTCCTACGACAGCGCCGATCTCGCCGTGCAGGTTGCCCGCGCCGAGGGACAGTGTCGCGCTACCTGCCGACAGCCTGACGGCTCAGGAACCGAACCGCGACGGACGCCAGCCCCGCGCCCGGCCCCGCCGAAACGCAACCACCCCACCACCCGCCCCCATCGCCACAACGACCCCGCCCAGCGCGATCAGCCCGGCCGTAAGGTCGCCTTCCGGCCGGGCCGCAGCAGCGGCCGGGGCCACCGCGGGCTGCGGCAAAGACACGACAGCCTCGCCGGGACCGGCCGCGGTGGCCGGAAGTGCCGAGGTCACCGCCGCGTAGGCGTCGACCACACCCCAGCCGAGGCGCGGATCACGGGTGCCGGACGGCGGGCGGGAGGCGGTCAGCGTCAGCCGCCGCACGATCTGGTCGCCGGTCAGCTCCGGATGAGCGGCCCGGACCAGCGCGGCCGCCCCGGCGACGTAAGCCGCGGCCAGCCCGGGATCGGTCACCGGCCAGCGGTGCGCGACCGCGCCACCGCCGCCGGCGGAAGTACTCACCAGATCCGCGCCCGGAGCGGCGATGCCGAGATAATCGCCGGCCTCGGTCTGCATCGGAACGCCCTTTTCGTTGACGGAACCCACTGCCAGCACACCGGATGACGCGGTGGGATACGTGTGCGCGCCCTTTTCCGTGGCCGCGGCGGCGGAGATCACCACCGCACCACGCGCCCGCGCGTGGCCGACCGCCGCGTCGAGAGCCGGACTGTTCGCGACGGCGGGGACGGCCACCAGCAGCACTCCGGCACCCCGGTCCAGAGCCGTCTCCAGCGCGCCGGCCAGCGCGTTCGGGTCGCCACCGTGATCGTTCGCCGAGCCCTCCGTGTAGCGCAACGGCAGGATCCTCGAACCCGGCGCGACTCCGGCGAATGTGCTCGTACTGTCCGGCTGAGCAGCGACAATGCCCGCCGCGATGGTGCCACGGCCGTCGCAGTCGCCATCCGCGGTGCCCGCGCCGCCGAGCACCTGCCCGGGCGCGAACTGCCCGTTGGCCCGGTCGACACCGGTGCCGAGGACCGCCACCACCTGGCCTTCCCCGCGGGTCAACGGCCACAGCCGGGGCGGATCGAGCAATCGCTGGCCCCAGGGCACCGCACCGGTGTAGGTGCCGGACGGATTCGCGCAGCCGGCCGCACCGGCGGGCGCGGCGAGCGACGGCAGACCCAGCGCGACCAGCCCGGCCACCACTGCGGCAGCGACTACTCGCACCCCGGCCCCCTCCCCGTGGATTCCCTTGCCCGACAGGAAGATCCTAGTCGAGCGGACGCCACGGCGACAGGGCTTACCGCAAGTCCATCCCCAGGTCCAGCGCCGGTGCGGAATGCGTCAGCGCACCCACCGCGAGATAGTCCACTCCGGACTCGGCGTACGCCCGCGCCCGGTCCAGAGTCAGCCCGCCGGAGGATTCCAGCCGGGTGTCCGGCGCGACCTCGCCGCGGCGTGCCACCGCTTTCGCGCACTGCTCCGGGGTGAAGTTGTCGAGCAGCACCTCGTCCGCCCCCGCGGCAAGCGCCTCTTCCAGCTGGTCCAGGTTGTCGACCTCGACCTCGCACGGCAGCTTCGGCGCGTGCTCACGGGCGGCGGCCAGCGCCGCAGTGACCGAACCGGCCGCGACGACGTGATTGTCCTTGATCAGCACGGCATCGCCGAGCCCCATCCGGTGATTCACCCCGCCGCCGCGGCGAACCGCGTACTTCTGCAGCAACCGCAGTCCCGGCGTGGTCTTGCGCGAATCCCGCACCGCCGCACCGGTTCCCTCGATCGCGTCCACCCACGCCGCGGTCGCGGTCGCGACCCCGGACAGCTGACAGAGCAGGTTGAGCGCGGTGCGCTCCGCGGTGAGCAACCCTCGCACCGGGCCACGCACGACCAGCACCGGCTCCCCCACAGCCGGCCGCGAGCCGTCTTCGCGGCTGGACACCACCTCGTAATCCGCCCCCAGCACGGCGTCGAACACCGCCCGCGCCACCGGGACCCCGGCAACGACCCCGGCGACCCGCGGGGTCAGCTCCGCCACGGCCCGCGCGTCTTCCGGCACCGTCGAGGCCGTGGTGGCGTCCGGCCCGTAGCGGAGATCCTCCGCAAGCGCCGTGATGACCACCCGGCGCACGTCGGCGACCTCAAGCCCGGCCGCGGTCAACGTTCGCATCACCGCGTCGGAAAGCGGGAACAGCTCAGTCATGCAACCCCTTCCAAGGAGATCGGATCAACCGGCACGGACCGGCCGGACTATCCCGAGCGGACAAACCACGGAGCGGACCAGGCCCGTCATGCCACGCCCTCCAGCGAAATCGGCTCGGCCAGCACCGGCTGACCGGACGGGCTCAACCGCACCAACCGGCTACGCAACCCGTCACGCTCATCACGATCCGGAAAGTCGGTCCGCACATGGCAACCCCGCGACTCCGCACGTCCCACCGCCGCGGTGAGCAACGCCTGCGCCACCACCGTCAACGCCGCGTCCTCCACCGCCGCATGCGTCTGCAGTGGACTGTCCTGAGTAGACAGATCGAGCACCGAACCCGCGGCCGCCAGGCCGTCGGCGTCCCGCCCGATGGCAGCGTAGCGGCTCATCACCCGCTGCAGCGCATCACGTTCGGCGACCGGGGCGGATCTGCGCCGCGGCAGACGGCCGCGTGCCGGATCCGGCAGCAGCCCGGCCGCGAGGTCCGCGGCGACCGCCTCGGCCACCCGCTGCCCGACGACAAGACCTTCGAGCAGGCTGTTGGAAGCCAGCCGGTTCGCGCCGTGCAGACCGGTTCGCGCCACCTCGCCCGCCGCATACAGGCCCCGCACCGTGGACCGTCCGTCCACAGTGGTCACCACACCCCCGCAGGCGAAGTGCGCCGCGGGCGTCACGGGAATCGAGTCCACCGCCGGATCGATGCCCAGCTCCGCACAGGCGGCGTACACCGTCGGAAACCGCTTCGCGAACCCGGATATCCCCCTGGCATCAAGGAAAACGTGATCATCGACGCCGCCAGGCGCCAGCGCCATCCGCCGCGTGATCGCCGCCGACACGACGTCGCGCGGAGCCAGGTCACCCAGCGGATGCACACCCGCCATCACCGGCGCCCCCGCGCCATCGACCAGCGTCGCGCCCTCACCGCGCACGGCCTCGGTGACCAACGGACACCGCCCACGCGCACCTGGCGTGTACAGCACTGTGGGATGGAACTGCACGAATTCGATGTCCGCGACGGTCGCCCCGGCCCGCAGAGCGAGCGCCAGCCCGTCACCGGTCGCCTGCTCCGGATTCGACGTCGCCTGGTACAGCTGCCCGAACCCGCCACTGGCGAGTACCACCGCCGACGCGCGGACCACGCCGGGCACGCCATGGTGGTCCAACACGGCCACGCCCGCCACATCACCCGCGGGCGTACACAGCGCGTCGACCGCGATGTGGTGCTCCAGCACCGGCAGCCGCCGGTCGGTCACCTGGGCGACCAGTGCACGCTCGACCTCGGCACCGGTGGCGTCGCCGCCCGCGTGGATGACCCGGAACGCGCTGTGCCCGCCTTCCCGGGTCCGCGACAGCCCACCCGGCCCGCCATCGAACGTCGCACCGCTCGCGCGCAACTTCCCGACCGCGGCTGGGCCACCGGCGAGGATCGCCCGCACCGCGTCCTCGTCGCACAGCCCAGCCCCGGCGACCAGCGTGTCCTCGGCGTGCTGCGCCACCGTGTCGCCCAGGTCGTGGTCACTGTCGAGCACGACGGCGACACCGCCCTGCGCCCACCGGGTGTTGCCGTCCGCGACCGCCGCCTTGGTCACCACGAGCACGTGCAGCCCGAGTTCCTGGGCCTGCAGCGCGGCGGTCAGCCCGGCCACCCCGCTGCCGATCACGACCAGATCGGCGCGCGCCTCCCAGCACGGGGTTTTCGCCTCAAGATCGCTAACCGGGGTGCTCATTCGCCGCCGCCGGGCTGCCCGATCTCGATCATCCGCTGCACCGAGGCACGCGCGCGGCCCGCGGTCGCGGGGTCCACGCGCACCTCGTCTGCGCCCTGTTCCAGGCACCGCAGCAGCGCGGCCGGGGTGATCATCTTCATGTACCGGCAGGACGCCCGGTCGTTCACCGGACGGAAGTCGATCTCCGGCGCGGCCTTGCGCAGCTGGTGGATCATGCCGATCTCGGTGGCCACGAGCACCGAACGCGCCTGGGTGTCCCGCGCCGCGTGCACCATGTCGCCGGTGGAGAGGATCTTCACCCGCTCCGGCGCCACCGCACCCTCGCCCGCCAGGTACAGCGCCGAGGTCGCGCAGCCGCACTCCGGGTGGATGAACAGGTCGGCGTCCGGCTCCTCCTCGGCGCGCGCAGCCAGCTCGGCGCCGTTGATCCCCGCGTGCACGTGGCATTCCCCGGCCCAGATGTGCAGGTTCCGCCGGCCGGTCACCCGCTTGACGTGCGCGCCGAGGAACTGGTCGGGCAGGAACAGCACCTCGCGCTCCGCCGGGATCGAGGCGACCACGTCGACCGCGTTGGAGGAGGTGCAGCAGATGTCGGTCTCGGCCTTCACCTCGGCCGTGGTGTTGACGTAGGAGACCACGATCGCGCCGGAGTGTTCGGCCTTCCATTCGCGCAGCTGCGCACCGGTGATGGAGTCGGCCAGCGAGCACCCCGCCCGCGCGTCCGGGATCAGCACAGTCTTGCCCGGCGCGAGGATCTTCGCGGTCTCGGCCATGAAGTGCACGCCGCAGAAGACGATGGTGTCCGCGTCGCTGCTCGCCGCGATCCGGCTGAGCGCGAGGGAATCGCCGGTGTGATCGGCGATGTCCTGGATTTCGGGCACCTGGTAGTTGTGCGCGAGCAGCACCGCGTTGCGGGCACGGGCCAGCTCCCGCACCCGGGCGGCCCAGTCCGCGTCCGCCTCGACCCCGCCGTAGGGGGTCAGATCCTTCTCAACCGTGGTGGTCATCGTTTTCCTCCCGGGCCCGGAACCGGCGGTCACACCCGGTTCCGCTCCGCCCTGGTTTTCGCCTTATAATCGAAAACTGTGCGAAGTCATCTTAACACCCAGGCCCCCCTGGCCCACGAGGTTCTTGCGGCCGTCCTGCAGGTGCGTTCGGACACACTGCGGGTGCTGCTGTGGCGCCGCGCGCTCGACCCGCACCTCGGCCGCTGGTCACTGCCTGGCGGGCGGCTGCGTCCGGACGAGGACGTGGAAACCTCGATCCGGCGGCAGCTCGCCGAGAAGGTGGACGTCCGGCAGCTCAGGCACGTGGAGCAGCTCGCCGTGTTCAGCGCCCCGGACCGGGTGCCCGGACCACGAGTGGTGGCCACCGCGTTCCTGGGGCTGGTCCCGTCCGACGTCGACCCAGCAGTCCCGGAGGACACGGAGTGGCACGACGTGACCAAGCTGCCGCGCACCGCGTTCGATCACGAGGCGATCGTGCTGCACGCCCGCGACCGGCTGCGTTCGAAACTCAGCTACACCAACCTCGGTTTCGCCCTGGCACCCGAGGAGTTCACCATCTCCGCGCTGCGCGGCCTGTATTCCGCGGCGCTGGGCTACAAGGTCGCCGCCACGAACCTGCAGCGCGTGCTGCAACGGCGCGGCCTCCTCGTGCCCACCGGCGACACCGCCGCCCCCGGCCGGGCGGGCGGACGTCCGGCAGCGCTGTTCTCCTTCGCGGACAAGGGGATGCAGGTGACAGATCCGTTCGCGGTGCTGAAGCCTCCGCCACGCAGGTGAGCCGCGAAGCACGGACTGCGCACGCGCCCGGCTGGCCGTACCGTGGACGCGTGACCGAACCGGAGAGAGCACCCGAGGCGACGGCGATACTGCCGTTGTTCCCGTTGCAGACCGTGTTGCTCCCGGGCGTCCACCTGCCGTTGCACATCTTCGAGCCGCGGTACCGGCAGCTGACCGCGGACCTGATGAGCGGCGCCGTGCCGGACCGGGAATTCGGCGTGGTCGCGCTGCGCGCCCCACTGGTGCGCGAGGTACGTGGTCTGGACCACGTACACGAAGTAGGGTGCAGCACCGTCCTCCGCGAGGCGAAACGCCTCCCGGACGGCCGCTACGACGTCATCACCCGCGCCGCTCGGCGATTCCGGCTATGCAAGCTGGACCACACCTCGGCGCCGTACCTGCTCGGCACCGTGGAGTGGCTGCCCGACACACCCGTGCCCACCTCCGCCGAGCCGACCGGCCACCGCCTGGCCGAGGTGGCCCGGACCGCGCACGAGCGATACTGCGAAGCCGCCTGGCACGACGAGGACTGGCACTCCCCCGAGGTGGACGCCGAGCTGGGCGACCTCGCCTACCAGCTGGCCGCAGACTGCCTGCTCCCGCTGGAGGACCGCCAGCTGCTTCTCGAAGAGCCCCACCCACTGCGGCGGCTGCGCATCGTCTGCCGGCTGCTCACCCGCGAGGCCGGTTTCCTGGAGACCCTCGGCGCGGTGCCACTGCCACCGACCCAGCTGGCCGCGTTCACGAAACCCGCTGAGCTGAACTGACTCCCCCCGACCGTCGCGACCACGGCCGGGTGCCGCCACAGCCGGGTGCCGCCAAGATGAAGTCCGTGAAGGGCACCTTCACGGACTCCAAGGCTGTGAAGGGTCCCCTCACAGCCTACTCAAGCCGGGGCGTCGGGCTCAGCCGAGCCGCCCCGCCGCGACCACCGAGGTGAAGTCCGTGAAGGGCACCTTCACGGACGCTATGGCCAGGGTCCCGGCAAAGTTGGTCGAGGACCCGTGATCAGCAGAGAGAGCCGTGGCTGCCCGACCGGTTTCGGGTCCGTGAGGGTGCCCCTGACGGACTCAGAGTCCGTGAAGGGTCCCTTCACAGCCCTCCGCAGCTGCGCAGGGCCCTCCACACCGACTTTGCCGACGCCCTAGCCCCAGAGTCCGTGAAGGTTCCCTTCACAGCCTCCCGGAGCCAGGGGCGTCGGGCGCAACCGAGCCGGGCCAGCCACCCAGCCGAGGGCGGCCACCCAGCCGAGGGCAGCCGGGCACCGGGGCACGAGCGCCGGGCTCAGCCGAGCCGCCGCCCCAGATCCGCACGGCCGTTCCACGCGGTCATCAGCGCATACACCAGACAGGTCAGCAAGGGCGCGGCCAGGATCACCCAGCCGGACTCCAGCCGGGGTGCCTGCGAGAGCACCGTGCCGAGCGCGGGGGCGCTGTCCACCGAGTACTTCGAGTTCGCGAAGGCGGGACCCATCTGCGTGCCCAGCCAGCCGGCCAGCAGCGCCCCGCCCGCGGCGGCCAGGCACACCACCGGGCCACGGCGTTCCCGCAGGAACCAGGTGACCAGCCCGATCAGCAGACCGGCACCCATCGCGAGGAAGCCGAAGACCGCCAGGTCGTCGAACCGGTGCCAGCTTTCCAGCTCCAGCGGCACCAGCCCGCCGTCCGGCGTCACCACGCGGACCCGCTGCGCCGGGGCCAGCTGCGCCCACAGCCAGCCGAGCGGGATGCCCAGCAGCGCCGCGGTCGAGAGCACGCTCACCGCGGGCAGCAGGTCAGCCTTCACCACCACCCGCGGACGCTGCGGCGGGAACAGCAGGGGTACCGACCACGCCTCGGCCACAGCGGACGACCGATGTGCTGCCTTGCCCGCGGACTCGACCACCCTGGACTCCCTCCTGCTCATGTGCGGACCGAGCGTAACCGGTCGCACAGCCGGGGGTCATGCGCGGCTCGCGGTCTCCCCGTGCCTGCTGCACCGCGCCACCCAGCCGAACGGCGATACCTGGACCACCATGCGCCGCGCGCAGTGCCCGCAGAACCGCGGCGGCTCCAGTGCCGTGCGCGGGCTCGCGCAGGCCCCATGCCCGGGCCCGCCCGCCGGCTGTCCACAGTGGACGCAGTAGTCAGAGGCTGTCACTGAGCGCCTTCACCGGCATCTTCAGCTCGGCGAGCATGTCCAGATCCGCGGAGGCGGGACGGCCGAGGTTGGTCAGGTAGTTGCCCACGATGATCGCGTTGATCCCGCCCAGCATGCCCTGCTCGGCGCCGAGGTCACCGAGGGTCAGCTCCCGCCCGCCGGCGAACCGCAGCATGGTGCGCGGCATGGCCAGCCGGAACGCCACGACGGTCCGCAACGCGTCGCGGCCTTCGACGATCTCGTAATGCTCGTACGGCGTGCCCGGCTGCGGGATGAGGAAGTTCATCGGCACCTCGTGCGGGTTCAGCTCCGCGAGCTGAACGGCGAACTCGGCGCGCTGCTCGACGGTCTCCCCCATGCCGATGATGCCGCCGCAACAGACCTCCATGCCCGCTTCGCCGACCATCCGCAGGGTGTCCCAGCGCTCCTCCCAGGAGTGCGTGGTGACCACCTCCGGGAAATGCGAGCGCGCCGTCTCCAGGTTGTGGTTGTAGCGGTGCACGCCCATCTCGACCAGCTCGTCCACCTGCGCCTGGGTGAGCATGCCGAGCGAGCAGGCGATCTGGATGTCGTTGCCGTCCTCGCGGATCGCCTTGACGCCCTCGCGGACCTGGCCCAGCAGCCGGGCGTCCGGCCCGCGCACCGCGGCCACGATGCAGAACTCGGTCGCGCCGGTCTCCTTGGTCTGGCGCGCGGCCTTGACCAGGCCCGGGATGTCCAGCCAGGCCGACCGCACCGGGGTCGGGAAGCGGCCGGACTGCGAGCAGAAGTGGCAGTCCTCCGGGCAGCCGCCGGTCTTCAGGCTGATGATGCCCTCGACCTCCACCTCCGGGCCGCACCAGCGCATGCGCACCTCGTGCGCGAGCTGCAGGGCCTCCGGCAGCCGCTCGTCGGACAGCCGCAGCACCGCCAGCACCTGCGCTTCGGTCAGCCCTTCGCCACGGTCGAGGACCTGTTCGCGGGCGACGGCGAGCACGTCGGTGGTCTCCGGGACTGCGGTCACAGCGTCTCCTCGGGGTGATGGGCGGACGGATGCCATGGTGCCCGACCGGGTCGCGACCCGGATGCGAGGCTGCTCACGTCGTCCCACGCGGCACCGGGGACGGGAAGGTCTCCGGGTCGAACTGCCCGCCGAACCAGGGCGAAAGCCCCAGCCGGGCCTGCGTGGCGAACGCTTCGGGGGTACTGCGGGAGAGCCCGGCGGGCAGTACGCCCAGCAGCGGCGCCCCGGCGGCGACCGGCAGGTCGGTGAGGTTCTCGCGGGCGGCGAGATCCGGTTCGGCGGGCCACGCGCCGATCACCACGCCGACCACGTTCAGCCCGCGCCGGGTGGCGACCTCCGCGGTGAGCGCGGTCGCGTTGAGCGTGCCGAGCCCCGCGGTGGCGACGATGACCACCGGGGCACCCAGCGACCAGGCGACGTCGGCCAGCGTGCTGCCCTGCGGGTCGAACCGGACCAGCAGGCCACCGGCCCCCTCGACGAGGGTCAGGTCGTGCCCGGAGTCGAGTTCGCCCGCCGCGGCGGCGATCTCCCCCGGGCCGAGCGTGGGCAGCCCGCTGCGCCGCGCCGCGGCCTCGGGGGACAGCGGATCCGGGTACCGGCGCAGCTCGCGGGTGGTGATGCGCTTGCCCGCGAGCCGCACGACCTCGTCCAGGTCACCGGCCTCGCCGGGGGCCACCCCGGTCTGCGCCGGTTTGAGCACCGCGACGCGCTGCCCTTGCCCGAGCGCCAGCGACGCGATCGCCGCGGTGGCGATCGTCTTGCCGACCCCGGTCCCGGTTCCGGTCATCACGAGCGTGGTCACGGGCCACCAACTTAGTCACCCCGCCCGGCCGGGCACCACGCCCGTCCGGCATCATCCCCCGGCGGGGGTGGGCGCGGTCATCGCCGGGGTCTCCGCGGACACGAACGCGCCACGCGCCGGATCGGCCAAGTACACCTGGGCTTCACCCACGTCGAAGTACAGCCCGCTCAGCACCAGCTTCCCGCGCTCCTCGGCGTCCGCGACGAGCGGGTATTGACGCAGGTGGTCGAGCTGCTGCAGCACGTTGTGCAGGGCCAGCCGATCCGGTTCGCGCGAAGGCCGATCACCGTCGAGGGTCACCGGGCCGGACCGCTTCCTGCTCGGCTGGGCGTGCGTCATCCACTCGGCCAGCGCGGTGCCGGGCGGGGCACCGTCGGCGAGCGCGCCCATCGCCCCGCACGAGGAATGCCCGCACACCACGATCTCCCGCACCCCGAGCACTCCCACGGCGAACTCGACGGCCGCGTTCATGGACGGATCGGCCTGCTCGGCCGGCACGAGATTGCCGATGTTGCGGATGGTGAACAGGTCGCCCGGCCCCGAGGTGGTGATCAGGTTCGGCACGATCCGCGAATCCCCGCAGGTGATGAACAGCGTGTGCGGCTTCTGCGCGTGCGCCAGCTTGCCGAGGGTCTCCTTGAGCAGCGGAGCGGCCCGGCGCTGGAACTCGGTCGCGCCGCGGTGCGTGCGCTGCTCCGGCAGCGGCAGGTCGGCTGCCTGCCAGGCCGACCACGGGGCCAGCCAGCGCGGCATGGTCCGGTTGGCCGCGGTCCGCCGCACCGTGGGACGGCCCTCGGTGCCCTTGCCGAACCACGGGTGCCCGATCTCGTCGATCGTCACCGTGCCGCCGGCCCGCTCGTGTGCCTGCTGCCAGGTGGTGATGCTTTCGAACGCGGCGTGGTCCAGGTAGTCGACCACCAGCTCCAGCGTGACCTTCGACCCGGCCGGTACGGTCGCGAGCACCTTCGACAGCCGCGGCACGGACAGGAAGGTGAGCACCCCTTCCACGACCACCCGGCACTCGTCGCCACGCTGCTCGATGTGGATCCCGGACCACACCGTGCGGCGCAGCATCAGCAGGACAGCCAGCACGACCCCGGCGACCACCCCGGTGAGCAGGTCGAAACCCACCACCCCGGCGACGGTCACCAGGTAGAGCGGCAGATCACCGTGGCGCAGCACCTGCTTCAGATGGCCGGGGTTGACCAGTTTCACGCCGACGTGCACCAGCAGCCCGGCGAGCGCGGCAAGCGGGATGCTCTTGAGCAGCCCGGCGAGCGCGACCACGAACACCAGCACCCACACTCCGTGCAGCACCGCCGAGGCGCGGGTCTTCGCACCCGCCGCGACGTTGGTGGAACTGCGCACGATCACCCCGGTCACCGGCAGGCCGCCGAGCGCGCCGGAGGCCATGTTCGCGGCGCCCTGGCCGATCAGCTCCCGGTTGAGGTTCGCCCGCGGACCGGTGTGCAGCTTGTCCACCGCGACCGCGGACAGCAGGCTCTCCACGCTGGCGATCAGTGCGATGGTGACGACCGCGACCGCGAAATCCGCCCAGCCGCCGCCCGGCAGCTCGGGAGCGAACCGGATCTGCAGCAGGTCACCCGGCAGCTCGACGCGCGGCAGGGTCAGGCCCGCCAGCACGGAGACCCCGGTGGCGACGGTGATCGCGGCCAGCGGCCCGGGCACTTTCCGGACCACCGCGGGCAGCTTCGGCCAGATCAGCAGGATGGCGAGGGTGAGCACGCCGATCAGCGTGGCCGCGCCGTGGTGCTCGACGAGCTGGCGCGGCAGCTCGGCGAGGTTGTCCAGCGCCGAACTCTGCGCCTTCCCGCCGAGGATCACGTGCAGCTGGCCGAACACGATGGTCACGCCGATCCCGGCGAGCATCCCGTGCACGATGGCCGGGGAGATGGCGAGGGCGGCGCGGGCCACCCGGCTGAGCCCGAGCAGCACCTGTAGCGCGCCGGCCAGCACGGTGATCAGGCAGGTGACCTGCCAGCCGAATGTGGTGATGGTTTCCGCCATCAGCACGGTCAACCCGGCGGCGGGCCCGCTGACCTGCAGCGGTGACCCGCCGAGCGCACCGGCGACCACACCGCCGACGACCGCGGCGATGAGCCCGGCGACGATCGGCGCACCGGAGGCGAGGGCGATCCCCAGCGACAGCGGAACGGCGACCAGGAAGACCACGAGCGAGGCGGGCAGGTCGTGGCGAAGCACGGCAAGACGTCTCATGATCACATGAAACCGACTTACGCGCAAAATGTCCGCTATGCCTCATCCAAACTAGTGAATTTCTATCGGATCTCCCACTTTCGGGTTGCGCAGTTGATCAAGTCATGGGATGCCGCACCAGCGGGCGGCGGACCCGGCTCCGCTCGGGAGCCGGGTCCTTCCCTCACGAAGCGGGCACGCCGGCCGGCACGAAATCGGCCGTTTCCGCGTCCAGCAGGAAGACCTGGGCGGCACCGACGTCGAAGTACATCCCGGTCAGGGTCAGCGTGCCGCGGGCGAGCGCGTCGGCCACCACCGGGTGTTCCCGCAGGTGCTCCAGCTGCTGGACGACGTTGTGCAGGGCCAGCTGATCCGCCTCGGCGGGCGGGCGGTGCCCGTCCAGGGTCGGCGGATGGTCCAGCGCCCGCCGGCGCAGCGTGGGCGCGCCGTGCTCCAGCCAGCTGCCCAGCCGGGCCAGCCCGTCCGGCGCGGTGCCCAGCAGCGCCTTCATCGCACCGCACGAGGAATGCCCGCACACCACGATCTCCGGCACTTCCAGCACGCCCACCGCGTACTCGATCGCGGCGCCCACCGACGCGTCACTCTCGGCCGTGCCGGGCGGCACGAGATTGCCGATGTTGCGGATGGTGAACAGGTCGCCCGGCCCCGAGGTGGTGATCAGGTTCGGCACGATCCGCGAATCCCCGCACGTGATGAACAACGTGTGCGGATCCTGGCCGTTCGCCAGGCCGCTGAGCGTCTCCCGCAGCAGCGGCGCACCCCGGCGCTGGAACTCCGAGGTCCCGCGGCCCAGCAGGGAACTCCCCGACCGCTGCTCGGGCATGTGCTCGGCCTGCCACTGCGACCACGGCGCCAGCCACCGCGGCACGACCCGCGAAGCGAGCCCGCGTCGCACAGTGGGCTCACCGTCGCTGCCGCGCTGATACCAGGGGTGCCCGATCTCGTCCACGCGCACCTCGCCCCCGGCCCGCACGTGTGCCTCCTGCCAGCCACGCAGGCAGTCGAAGGCCGCGTGGTCGAGGTAGTCCACGATCAGTTCCAGCGTGACCTCGGCCCGCTCCGGGACCTGCGTCAGCACCTTCGTCAAGCGGGGCACGGAAAGGAAGGTCAGCGCACCCTCGATGACCACACGCACCCGGGCGCCGTCCGATTCGACGTGCACGCCGGAGTGCACCATCCGGCGCACCAGCATCCCCAGTGCCAGCAGCACGCCGAGCGCGACCCCGGTCAGCAGGTTCACCGCGACCGCGCCGAGCAGGGTGACCGCGTACACCGCGAGGTCGCCGTGGCGGCGCACTTCCTTCAGCGCGGGCAGGTTCACCAGCTTCGCGCCGACGAACACCAGCAGCGCGGCGAGCGCGGCCAGCGGGATGTAACGCAGGATTCCGGTCAGCAGCAAGCAGAACAGCAGAATCCAGCAGGAATGGAGGGCGGCCGCGGCCCTGGTCCGCGCACCCGCCTCGAAGTTCGCCATGCTGCGCACGATCACGCCGGTCACCGGCAGGCCGCCGAGCGCGCCGGACACCACATTGCCCGCGCCTTGCCCGATCAGCTCACGGTCCAGGTCGCTGCGCTTCCCGCCGCGCCGCTTGTCCACCGACACCGCGGAGAGCAGGCTCTCCAGGCTCGCGATCAGGGCGACGCTCACCGCGGCCAGCACCGGCCCGCTCCAGTCGCCGCCCGGCAGCCGGGGGACCAGACCGAGCGAGGGCAGGGCTTCCGGCAGTTCGATCCGCGGCAGCGTCATCCCGGTGGCGGTGGCGACGACGGTGGCGATCGTGACTGCGGCCAGCGGGGCGGGTATCTTCCGCACCGGGCCGGGGAGCCGGGGCCAGATCAGCAGGACCGCGATGGTCAGCACACCGATCAGCACGGCCTTGTCGTGATGGGCTACGAGCCGGCCCGGCAGCTCGGCGAGGTCGGCGAGCGCGGAGCCCTGGGCCCGGCCGCCGAGCACGACGTGCAGCTGGCCGAGCACGATGGTGACGCCGATCCCGGCGAGCAGGCCGTGCACGATCGCGGGTGAGATGGCCAGCGCGCCGCGCGCGATCCGGCTCAGGCCGAAGAGGATCTGCAGCAGGCCGGCGCCGACGGTCACCGCGCAGGTGACGGGCCAGCCGTAGGTGGAGATGGTGTCCGCGAGCACCACGGTCAGGGCCGCGGACGGGCCGCTGACCTGCAGTGGTGAGCCGCCGAGCAGGCTCGCGACCACGCCGCCGGCGACGGCGGAGATGAGGCCGGCCAGCAACGGGGCGCCGACGGCGAGCGCGATGCCGAGCGAGAGGGGAATGGCGACCAGGAAGACGACCACCGAAGCGGGCAGGTCGTGCCGGACGAGGACGGGCAACACCCGGCGAAGGCCGGGACGGCGGGGCGGAGGCCCGGTGTCGTGCTCTCCGCGAACAATCTCGATCATGGTCGCAGGATCGCCGAAACCCTCCGAAAAGTCCGCTACATGAACATCGTTCGGGTTAGCTCGTGCAGTGAGGAACTAGGACATTCGGGACGAAACTCACCAACTACCTGAAGTAACTGAACCCAAATCCACCCTTATTGGTGATGACAACCAGCTTCCGGCCACGATTAGTCACGCTCCGCGTCCAGTTTCGACCGATTGCACTTTTCAGGTGAATTCACGCTTTCCGCGCGACTTCACCCATCGCGGCGGTGATCACGGCCAGATCGGCCTCGCCGGTCACGTACGGCGGCATCGCGTAGACGAGATTCCGGAACGGCCGCAGCCACGCCCCCGCCGCGGTGGCCGCCTCGGTCGCCACCCCCAGGTCCACCTCGTGGTCCAGCTCCAGCACCCCGATCGCGCCGAGTACCCGCACCTCCCGGACGCGCGGCAGGTCGCGGGCCGCGGCCAGCCCGGCCCGCAGGCCGGCTTCGATCCGCGCGACGTCGGCCTGCCAGCCGCCGGCCAGCAGCCCGAGCGAGGCATTCGCGACCGCTGAGGCCAGCGGGTTGCCCATGAACGTCGGACCGTGCGCGAGCACCGGAAGCTCGCCCCGGGCGATGCCGTCGGCGACCCGCGGCGTGCACAGAGTGGCGGCCATGGTGAGATACCCGCCGGTCAGCGCCTTGCCGAGGCACAGCACGTCCGGCGTCACCCCGGCGTGCTCGGCGGCGAACAGCCTGCCGGTACGGCCGAAGCCGGTGGCGATCTCGTCGAAGATCAGCAGCACGTCGTGCTCACGCGTCAGCTCCCGCAGCGCGCGCAGGTATCCGGGATGGTGGAAGCGCATCCCGCCGGCGCCCTGCACCACCGGCTCCACGATCACCGCGGCCAGCTCCTGGGCGTGCTGTTCGAGCGCCGCCGCCAGCTCGTCCGCATAGGACTGATCAGGCGGCGCGGCGAACCCGGATGGCGGCGCCGGCACGAACACCTGCTCGGGCAGCACCCCGCGCCACAGCGAGTGCATCCCACCGTCCGGATCGCAGACGCTCATCGGGGTGAAGGTGTCGCCGTGGTAGCCACCGCGCCAGGTGAGCAGCCGGCGTTTCCCCGGCAGCCCGCGGGAACGCTGGTACTGCAGGCACATCTTCACCGCGACCTCGACCGAGACCGAACCGGAGTCGCACAGGAACACGTGCTCCAGCCCGTCCGGGGTGAGGTCCACGAGGGTCTTCGCGAGCGTGATCGCCGGTTCGTGGGTGAGCCCGCCGAACATGACGTGACTCATCCGCCCGGCCTGCTCCGCCAGCGCCGCGTCGAGCACCGGGTGCCGGTACCCGTGCACCGCCGCCCACCAGGACGACATCCCGTCGACCAGCTCCCGGCCGTCGGCCAGGCGCAGCCGCACCCCGCTCGCCTCGGTGACCAGCAGGGGCGGCACCCGGCCCGGCATCGGCGCGTAGGGATGCCACAGGTGGGCGGCGTCGAGGGCCAGCAGGTCGGCGGGGTGCACCCGGCCGACCCTAGTCAAGGACGGCCGCATCCGGATGTGACGGTCTGCTCCTTGACAGGCCGGGCTGCCCCGACCCGTCCGGTGTGGACGGTGCTACCCGGCCACGCCGCTACGAGCGCGCCGTGCCCAGCCGCACCGGCAACGACTCCAGACCATGCACCAACGGGCTCGTCCGGTAGCGCAGCTCCTCCTCCGGCACCGCCAGGGCCAGGTCCGGGAACCGGCTCAGCAACCCGCCGAGCGCGATCTCCGCCTCCATCCGCGCCAGCGGAGCACCCACGCAATAGTGGATGCCATGCCCGAACGCGAGATGCCCACCGGCCGCGCGAGTCACGTCCAGCTCGTCCGGGTCCGGGAACTTGTCCGCGTCGCGATTGGCCGCCAGCAACGAGATCTCCACGAACTCACCCGCCGCGATCGTCGCGCCACCGACCTCCACCTCCTCGGTGGTGAAACGGGTCGTGGCCAAGTTGATCGGGCCGTCGTACCGGAGGAACTCCTCCACCGCACCGGGCAGCAACGACGGATCGGCACGCAACTTCGCCGCCTGATCCGGAGCACGCAGCAGTGCGAGCGTCGCGTTGCCGATCAGGTTCACCGTCGTCTCGTAGCCCGCGCTGAGCAGCAGGAACGCCATACCGACCAGCTCGTTCGCGGCGAGCCGGTCGCCCTCCTCGCTGACCTGGATCAGCTCGGACAGCATGTCCTCGCCGGGATCGGCGCGCTTGTCCTCCACCAGCTTCGCGAGCAACTCGTAAAGCTGCCCGGCGGCGGCGTTCATCGCGTCGACATCCACGGCCCCGGACAGCACGGTGTTCGACCAACCGACGAAATCGCCCCGGTCCCGCGGGTCCACGCCGAGCAGCTCGCAGATCACCGCGATCGGCAACGGCAGCGCGAACGCAGTCATCAGATCGACCTGCTCCCGGCCGGCCATCTCGTCCAGCAGCTCGCGCGTGAGCTGCTCGATCCGCGGCCGCAACCGGGCGACCGTGCGCGGGGTGAACGCCTTGTTCACCAGCTTGCGCAGCCGCGTGTGGTTCGGCGGATCGCTGGTCAGCATGTTCCGGGTGAGCTCGCTGGCCGCTCCCGCGGCGCTGTCGGCCAGGCCGAGCTTGCTGGCGATCAGCTCGTCGACACGCTGCTGGTCCTTGCTCAGCCGGGGATCGGCGAGCAGCGTCCGCGCGTCCTCGTATCCGGTCACCAGGTGGGACACGTACCCCCACGGGTTACCGAACGGGCAGGCCGGGCCACGCAGCTCGGCCAGCCGCCCGTGCGCATTCTGCAGCAGCAGCTCGTCCAGCGTGGGTAGATCTTCGGGTACTTCGACACTCACCAGGCCTCCACAGGCACAGCTTCAGCGCTCGGCCGATGCGGCCTCGACGCACTCGATCACTCTGTCCACTATGCCCGCTGCGCGATGCGCTCCGCCACAGACAAAATGACCGTTCTCCGCCCGGAGAACCGCACCCCGAATCCGTCCAGTGTGGACGGTGCTGCCCGGTCGCCACGAACGCGCCTCGCCCAGCCGGACCGGCAGCGACTCCACACGGTGTACCAGCGGACTCATCCGGTACCCCAACTCCTCCTCCGGCACGGCCAACGCCAAGTTCGGGAACCGGCTCAGCAAACCGCCGAGCGCGATCTCCGCCTCCATCCGCGCCACATGATGGCGCCGAGGGCCGCCGGAACCCGGTGAGGGATCATCAAGTGTGCGCTATCGTCCGATGTCCCCCGAGGTGTTGACGGCCGAGCTGACCGACCGTATCGCCGCGCTCCCGCACCACCGCCGGATCGCAGTGGCCGTCGACGGCGCCGACCCGGCGAGCGCGACCGGCGATCTGGCGGACGCGCTGGCCGCCCCGCTGCGGGTACGCGGCCGCGACGCGTTGCGGGTGTCCGCACGGGACTTCCTGCGTCCGGCATCGTTGCGGTTCGAGCATGGCAAGCAAAGCCCGGACGCGCGCTACACCGACTGGCTCGATCTGGGCGCCCTACGCCGGGAAGTCCTGAACCCGCTGCGCGAAGAGGGCACCGGCGAAATCCTTCCGGCGCTGTGGGATTCCGATCGCGACCGCGCCACCCGGATGCCCCGCGTCCCGGTTCCGGACGGCGGCATCGTCCTGCTGGACGGCGAATTCCTGCAAGGCGCGGGCCTCGCTTTCGACTTCGTGGTGCACCTGTGGCTCTCCCCCGCCGCACTGCGCCGACGTACCCCCGAGGACCAGGCATGGGCGCTGCCCGCCTACGAACGGTACGAAGCCGAGGTGAATCCGAGCGCGCTCGCCGACGTCGTGGTCCGGGTGGACGACGCCCGCCACCCCGCGGTATACGAGCCCTGATCAGCGCACCGCGGCGACCGGATCTCCGTCCAGGAGACGGGAAAGCCGGGCCGCCATCGTGTCCCAGCGCCAGTGCTCGGACACCCAGGCACGACCGGCCTCACCCATCCTGCGGGCGCGGACGCGGTCGGTCAGCAGCGCGGCCAGGGTGTCGGCCAGCTGCGCGACGTCGCGGCCGTTGACCACGTGGCCGGTCACCTCGTCCAGCACCGCCTCCGGGGCGCCACCCGAGGTGCCGGCGACCACCGGCAGCCCGGTCGCGGACGCCTCCAGGTAGACGATGCCGAGCCCCTCCACGTCCAGCCCCTTGCCACGGGTGCGAGCCGGCATCGCGAACACGTCACCGGCGTTGTAGTGCGCGGGCAGTTCCTCCCACGGCACCGAACCGGTGAGCACCACGTCGCGGGACACGCCGCAAGCCTCGGCCAGCTGGGTCAGTTGCTTGCGATACGGACCTCCACCGACCAGCAGCAGGGCCGCATCCGGGACCTGGGCGCGAATCGCGGGCAGCGCGTGCACCAGCATGTCCTGGCCCTTGCGCGGCACCAGCCGGGAAACGCACACCACGGTCGGCCGGTCGCCGAGGCCGTGCCGGGCGCGAATCTCCTCACGGGCACCCGGATCCGGTGCGAACAGCGTGGTGTCCACCCCGCTCGGCAGCATCTCCAGCCCGGCCAGCGGGCCGAACGCCGCGGCGAACCGGCGGCGGGTGTACTTGCTCACGTAGGTGACCACGTCCACGGTGTCGCCGATGCGCCGCAGCGCCCGGCGCGAACCGGGCAGCATCGACCAGCCGACCTCGTGCCCGTGCGTCGAAGCGACCGCCCTCCTGGCGCCCGCCTGCCGCAACGGCTGCGCCAGCAGCGCGAGCGGCGCCGCGGCACCGAACCACACGGCCTCGCACTCGCGTGCGCGCATGATCTGCTTCGCCCGGCGCAGCACGTCCGGCGTCGGCAGCATCAGCGACGTCGGGTGCCGCACCACCTCGAACGGCGCCGCCGCGTCGAACTCGGTGTGCGAACCGCTGCTGCGCTCCCAGGACGGGGCGTAGACCACGAGTTCGTCCGCGGGCAACCGGGTGGCCAGTGAGTTGAGGTAGTTCTGGATCCCCCCGGGACGCGGCGGGAAATCGTTGGTCACGAGCAGGGTCCTCAGCACACCCGGAAGGCTACTGTCCGCCGCGGACGACGACGGGGCGGCACCGCATGCGCGGTACCGCCCCGTCGGTGGTGTGGTTGAACCCGGCTCAGGAGGTGACCCGGCGAGCACCCACGTACTGGCTCTGCAACGGCGAGATCTTCACCACGTCGCCGCTGGTCGGCGCGTGCACCATCTTGCCTTCACTGACGACCATGCCGACGTGCGAGACAGGCGTGTAGTAGAACACCAGGTCGCCCGGCTGCAGCTGGTCCTTCGGGATCGGGGTGCCGAAGGTCGACTGCGCGCTGCTGGACCGCGGCAGCGTGATGCCGGCCTGCTTGTACGCCCACTGCATCAGGCCCGAGCAGTCGAACGTGCTCGGTCCGGTGGCGCCCCAGACGTACGCGCTGCCCAGCTTGCTGAGCGCGGCCTGGAGCGCGACCTGCGCGGCGGCGCTCGGCGCCTTGATGTTCGCCGGGGCCTCACCGCCCTGGTCGCCCTGCAGCGTCTTGTCGGCCGCGCTGAGCGCCGGCTTGGTGTTCTTCAGCTGGTCGAGCTGATCCTGCAGGGTCTTCTTCTTGGCGGTGATGTCGTCGGCCAGCTTCTTGGCGGCGTCCCGGGCGGCGGTCGCCCGCTTCGCCGCGTCCGCGGCCAGGGTCTCCGCGTCCTTGGCCTGTTTGACCGCACCGGCCAGCCGCTGCAGCGCGGCGTCCTTCTCGGCCGCGATCTGGTCGAGCGCGGCCGAACGGTCCAGGAAGTCCTGAGTGGACGAACCGGCCAGCAGCGCCGAGAGCTTGTTCATCTGCACGCCGGACAGGAACGAGGCACCGGCGAACTTGTCGACGTCCACCTTGAACTTGGCCTCGTCCGCGGCGGCGGTGGCGGCCGAGGAGTGCGCGGTGGTCACGTCACCGTCGGCCTTGTCGAGGTCCTTCTGTTTCGCGGCAAGGTCGTCCTGCGCCTTGAGCAAGTCCTCGTTCGCCTTCTCGGCCTGGGCCGAGAGGTCACGGTACTTGGCGAGGGCGTCCGAACCACCGGATTCCGGGGGGGTCTGGAGGGCGGGGATGGGGGCGGCGGAGGCCGCCGTCGGCTGCGCCACGGTGACGACTGCGATCACGGACGCGGCCGCGAGGGCACCTGACACCACGCGCTTGACTGGATGCGACTGCACGGTCGCGCGGGTCTCCTTTGCTTGTCGGCCGCCGTCTCCGGAGCCATGACGCGGCCGAGGCGGGGGATCCCCGGCCGAGCGCGTCCGCCCGTGTTCCGGCCGCGGTGCACCGCACCGGCCTTGCCACGCGCGAGATGGTTCCGGTAAAGGCTCCCCGACAAAGCCGTTCCGGCGGCGATCCCGTGTCGCCGTCCTGCGGACGGCTACCTGCCACGAGATCTCGGCCAGGTTACGAAAAGACCGGGGGGCGCGTCCACCGGGGCCCCCGGAAAAACTCTCCGTAGTTCGCGGAAACACCATCGGACCAGCGGGGGAGACGATTGTGATGCCCGTCATACCCGTTGGTCTCGCTCGGGATTGCTCCCATTACGGACCGTTTATCGCACTTACCCCGCCGTTCGCCGAGCAGCCGTCACCCACCCGGGTCACATCGGATTACGGCCGGACGCGGGCACCAGCCGCAGCCGGGGCACCGGCCCGGAGCGGGCCGAAGTGCCGGCGGCAGGCGGCCCTTCAAAGGCCACACCGGCCCGCGTGGGAGGCCCGAACAGCACGCTGATCGCACAGTCCCCGCACGCCGCCCCACGCACCGCACACCGGTCACAGTCGATGACGAGCGTCCCACCCGGACCCGGCGACCGCCCCGGCCCTCCCGGGCACGAAGCAACCGCCCGCGAAACGGCTGCCGCAGGCGGAATACCGATCCGCCGGATGTCCGGCGATGCGCTGGGCTCGGCCATGGTGGCTCCTCCGTCTCCGGGCGTCCGGATCGGGTTCCGGATCGCCTCCGGTTCGCACGGTAGGACCCGCCACCGACAGTTTCGGCCGGCTTCGGCGCGTACGCGTCAGACCCGCCCCAATCGGTTGACCAACACCGCCGATGGGGCCGGATACGCACCTGCGGCGCGGACGGAGTCGGCGACTGCACGGTCCGACGTGGCAACGACCATCGGGCGGCCCTTCGGCTCGGCCGACACCAGCGCGCGGATCACGTCGTCGGCCAGTACACCGCGTTCGGAGAACAGCACGCGTACCCCACGTGGCACCGATGCCGGGACAGACAGCACTCCCGCGCCATCGAACACGACGGTCACCTCCGCGGACGTACGCGCGGCCAGCGCGGACAGCTGATGCACCAGCCGGTCTCGCTGATCCGCCAGCGCCAGCTCGGGATACCCGGTCTTCGTGACGTTGTAGCCGTCGACGATCAGGTGCACGTTCGGCAACGCGAGATGCCGGTCGAGCGCGACCACATCCGCGATCCGCCCGCCGGGGCCGAGACCGGACCGCACGCCACTGATCATGTCCGCGGGACGTGCACCGCGGTCGCCCAGGGCCAGCTCCCGGCGTAGGCCATGTACAGCACCATCGATGGTGTCCACAAGCAACGCCAACCGCACTTCGTCGGCTTCGCGAGCTTCGCGCGCCGACTGACGCGCCATCTCCGCATCCGCGACCGCACGCTCCGCGCGCATCCGCTCCGCCGCTACGCGCCGACGCTCACGCTCCAGCTGCTCCGTGAGCACCCGCAGCTCACGCTGCTGCTCCGCTCCGCCGCTTCGCAGCTCCGCACGCGCAGCTTCCGCCGCGTCCTTCGCTTCGCGAAGCCGCATGCCTTGCTCGCGAAGCCGCCGAAGCAGCTTGTCGACTTCGTCTTCGCGCTCTCCGCGCGCGCTGTCGACCGCTTCGCGCGCTTGCGCAAGCTCGGCACGCAACCCGGCAACTTCGGCCTCAAGCCGTTGATTGCGGGCCAGTACGGCATCCCGCTCCGCGCGCAACGCCGTCTCTTCGGCGTTCTTCGCGACGAGCCGGACCCGCCCGGCAGCGCTGGATTCACCAAGCAGCACAGCAGCAGCCGCAGCGGCCACGGAGTCACCCGCGTTCGGGTCCAACGCGTCCGTACGGTGCTCACGGAGCCACTCCAGTACCGCAGTACGGAACTGAGACGAGTCACTCAACGCGGACAACAGCGCCGTGCCACCGAGCTTCGCGCGCTTCGCCGGGGCGAACTTGGCGACTGGCCGTAGCTGTCGCGGTACGTCGGACACAGGGAGCTTCGCCACGGCCGCAGCGGCCAGCTCGGCGATCCGCTCGCGTACCGCCTCCGGCAGGCTCGCCCACGACGCCGGCTCCGGAGCGTCCGTCGATGCCCGCGCGGGAACCTCCGAGGGGCCTTCGGCCTCCTCGGGTTCCTCTGGGTGCACGGGCTGCGGGTGCATTGCAACAGGGTAGGCCCCGGGGCCGGATCCCGCGTCGCGCGGGACACGCCGAGCCGGCTCAGCCGGCAGCGACGACACGGCGGACACTTTCGCGAAGGAGGCGCTCGTGCGCCGCGCGAACGCTGCTGACCGGCGACCAGGCCGTCGCCATCAGGTCACACGGGTCGCCCGCCTCCTGCGCGGCGGTTCGGGGCTGGCCTGACATTCCCCCAGGTTAGCAACAGAACGTTCGCCTTGTGTCACGATTGCTCACACGCAGCGTGATCCCGCCGAGACGGTCCACCCAGGATTGTCGGTGGGCCGCCCTACTGTGCGCGATCATGGAGAAGCGCGCGGAACGCCCGCCGGCCCAGCTGGCGTTCGACGAGCTCGGCACCCCGTTGCGGGACACCACGTTCGTCGTGTTCGACCTGGAGACCACCGGCACCAGACCGGGCCCGGACGGGATCACCGAGATCGGTGCGGTCAAGGTGCGCGGCGGGCAGGTCCTCGCCGAGTTCGCCACCCTGGTGAACCCGGGGGCGCCGATCCCGCCGCAGGTCGTCGAGCTGACCGGGATCACCCAGGCGATGGTCTACGACGCACCGCGGATCGAGCGCGTGCTGCCGGCGTTCCTGGAGTTCATCGCGGGGACCGTCCTGGTGGCGCACAATTCCGGCTTCGACACCGGGTTCATGAAGGCCGCCTGCGAAGGACACGGCTACGCGTGGCCGCGAGCCACGGTGATCTGCACGGTGAAGCTGTCCCGCCGAGTGATCCCGAAGGAAGAAGCGCGCAGCTACCGCCTGTCGTCGCTGGCGATGCTACTCGGCGCGCGTACGCGGCCGACGCACCGCGCGCTCGATGACGCCCGCGCCACAGTGGACGTACTGCACGCGTTGCTGGAGCGTGTCGGCAACGTCGGCGTACACACCGTCGAAGAGCTGGTCGACTATCTGCCCGAAGTGACGCCCGCGCAGCGTCGTAAGCGACATCTGGCGGCCGATCTTCCCGCGCGACCGGGCGTGTACTTGTTCAAGGGACCGAGCGACGAAGTGCTGTATGTCGGCACCGCGCGAGACCTGAGACGGCGCGTGCGCTCGTACTTCACCGGCTCCGAAAGCCGTGGGCGTATCCGCGAGATGGTGGCGCTGGCCGAACGCGTGGACGCCATCGAGTGCGCGCACTCCCTCGAAGCCGAAATCCGCGAGCTTCGGCTGATCGCCGCGCACAGACCGGCGTACAACCGGCGTTCGAAGAACCCGCACCACGCGTGGTGGGTAGGGCTGACCGACGAAGCATTCCCCCGCCTTTCCGTCGTACGGCTACCACGCGCGGGCACGCTTGGCCCCTTTCGCAGCCAAGCCGACGCGCGCACCGCAGCAGACACCCTCGCCGGCGCGACGGGCCTTCGCACGTGTACACAGCGAATCTCGGCCACTGCGGCATCGGGCACCCCATGCGTCCTAGCGGAGCTGGGGCGGTGCGGGGCGCCGTGCGCGGGGCAGCAGAGCGTTCTCGAATACACCCCTTCCGTCGACGCGACCAGAGGCCTCATCGCGGGCCAGGACGGCCGCCCGCTACACCTGGCCGCAGATCGGCTGGTGCGATTGTCCGAAGCACAGCATTACGAACAGGCCGCGCGACACCGAGACGACCTGGCCGGCCTCGTACGCGCCGTCGGCCGAGCACACCGGCAAGCCGCCCTCGCCTCGATCGCCGAACTGATCGCCGCCGCCCCGGACGGCAACGGCGGCTGGGAACTCACCGTCATCCGGCACGGACGTCTGGCGTCGGCAGGCGTCGCCCGGCGCGGCGTACCCCCGATGCCCGTGGTCGAAGCACTGGTCGCGGCCGGCGAAACAGTCCTACCGGGCGAAGGCCCGCTGCACGGCGCCTCCGGCGAAGAAGTGGGCATCCTGCTGCGATGGCTAGCCCGGCCGGGCACCCGGCTCGTACGCACCACCCGTCCCTGGGCCGAGCCCACCGCGGTTGCCGGCTGGCGCGGCTGGCTCGACCGCGTCGCCGACGCGCGCAGCCTCGAAAACCTGGCGGGCTGAACCGACCGGAACCGGGAGACCCGGAGTGATCCCGGCTACGATCGCGCACATCCGGTTACCGCCAGGAAGTGGAGGAACGCTGTGGTCACGGCGATCGTGCTGATCAACGTAGAGGCCGAGGGGATTCCGGAGGCCGCCCAGGCGATCGCGGACCTCGACGGCGTCGGGGAGGTCTACTCCTGCGCCGGCGACGTCGACCTGATCGCCACCGTCCGGGTGCCGGCGCACGAGGATCTCGCCGACCTCATCCCGGGCCGGATCGGCAAGGTCCCCGGGGTACTCGACACCGTCACGCACATCGCGTTCCGGTCCTACTCCCGGGCGGACACCGACTCGGCGTTCGAAATCGGCGTCGAAGGCGCCTGAAAAGCCGTGAAGGGAACCTTGACGGACGCGGAGTCCGTCAAGGTTCCCTTTCACAGACCTCGTCAGTGGCCGGAACCGACCTCGTGCGATCCGGAGATCTCCGCGGCACCGTCGCCGTTGCCGTGCCCGTTGCCCCGCGCACGCTCCAGCGCCGCGGTCTCCTCCGCCGGGTCCGGCGTCAGGACCGAGCCCGGGACGGCGTGCCCGGCGGTGCCCAGCTTGTTCATCTTCTTCGGCACCGGCGCGCCCTGGTACTCCAGCGGGATCGCGTGACCGTGGCTGTCCGTCCCGCCCAGCGGCTGGTGGATCTCGATGAACTCACCGTGCGGCAGGCGCTTGATGATGCCCGTCTCGACCCCGTGTTCCAGCACCTCGCGGTCGGCCCGCTGCAGGCCGAGGCAGATCCGGTAGGTCACGTAGTAGGCGATCGGCGGCACGATCAGCACCCCGATGCGCCCGGCCCAGGTGGTCGCGTTCAGCGAGATGTCGAACTGGTCGGCGATGATGTCGTTGAAGCCGGACAGCTCGATCACCGCGAAGAACCCGAGCGCCATCATGCCCAGCGCGGTGCGGACCGGTGCGTCCCGCGGCCGCTGCAACAGGTTGTGCCGCGCGGTGTCCTTGGACAGCTTGCGTTCCAGGAACGGATAGGCGAGTAACAACCCGATCAGTATCGGCATCCCGATGGCACCGGGGAAGAACACCGCGGGAATCGTGTAATTCCCGAGGTAGACCTCCCAGGCCGGCCATATTCGGAGCATGCCGTCGGCCCAGGCCATGTAGAAGTCCGGCTGGGATCCCGCGGACACCATGGACGCGTTGTACGGCCCGAAATTCCACACCGGGTTGATCTGGAACAACCCGGACATCAGCGCGATCACACCCACGACCAGGGTGAAGAACGCCCCGCCCTTGAGCGCGAAGTACGGCATGATGCGCACGCCGACGACGTTGGTCTCCTTGCGCCGCACCCCAGGGAACTGGGTGTGCTTCTGGTACCAGACCAGCGCCAGGTGCACCCCGACCAGCGCCAGCATGATGCCCGGCACCAGCAGAATGTGCAGGGTGTAGAGCCGCGGGATGATCTGATCCCCGGGGAACTCCCCGCCGAAGATCGCCCAGTGCAGCCAGGTGCCGATCACCGGCACCGACAGCACGATGCCCGACAGCGTCGCGCGGATACCGGTACCGGAGAGCAGGTCGTCCGGCAGCGAGTAGCCGAAGAAGCCCTCGAACATGCCCAGCACCAGCAGCAGCCCGCCGATGACCCAGTTCGCCTCACGCGGCTTGCGGAACGCGCCGGTGAAGAAGATCCGGAACATGTGGATCATCATCGAGGCGACGAAGATCAGCGCCGCCCAGTGGTGCACCTGGCGCACGAACAGGCCACCGCGGACGTCGAACGAGATGTCCAGGGTCGTCTTGAACGCCTGGGACATCTGCATGCCCTGCATGTTCTGGAAGCTGCCGTGATAGGTGACTTCCTGCATGGAGGGGTCGAAGAACAGCGTCAGGTACACGCCCGAGAGCAGGATGACGATGAAGCTGTAGAGCGCGATCTCGCCGAGCAGGAACGACCAGTGCGTCGGGAAGACCTTGTTGAACTGGTGACGCAGGCCCTTCGCGAGCTTGTAGCGCTGGTCCGCGTTGTCCGCGGCCAGGCCGAGGTGCTTCTGGAGGCCGCTCGTCCCTTTGGTCGGCGTGGTGAGTGAACTCATGACTTACGCTCCCAGAAGGCCGGGCCGATGGCCTCGATGAAGTCGCCCCGGGCGACCAGGAATCCCTCGTCGTCGACCGTGATCGGCAGCTGCGCCAGCGGGCGGGTGGCCGGGCCGAAGATCGGCTTGGCGTAGTGCAGCGCGTCGAACTGGGACTGGTGGCACGGGCACAGGATCCGGTTCGTGCGCTGCTCGTACAACGAGGTCGGGCAGCCCACGTGACTGCAGATCTTCGTGTACGCGTAGTAGTCGCCGAAGTTGAAGTCTTCCTGGCCTTTCCGCTTGACCACGCGCGCGGCGTCGGTCGGGCGCAGCCGGATGAGCATGACCGGGTTGTCCACCCGGGTCAGCGCGGCGGCCAGCGCTTCGTGGTCGCCCTTCTCCGAATTGCGGTACGGGAACACCGTCTCCATGGCGCCGGCGTCGAGGTCCTCAGCGCGCACCAGGGTGACGCCCTTCTCGACCTCCTCCTCCAGGTTGCCGGTGTTGCGCCGCATGTAGATCTTCTCGCCCGGGTACCTCGGCTGCCAGCCGGTGTGCCAGAGGCCGTTCTCGTTGTCGCTGTCCTTCCACGGGTCCTTGATGAAGGACGCGACGGGCAGCGCGGCCACCGCGAGGCCGAGCGCGCCGGCCCCGGCGCCTGCGGTCCGCTTGATCAGCGAGCGGCGGGCGATCGTGCTGCGGTCCCCGGCGTCGGACAGGTGTGCCACGATCGTCGCCCGGTCGACCTCGGCCGACGGGCCGTCGGTGCGCTGCTGCACTGTGGTCTCGCTGGGCACGAACTTCTTGGTATACATGATCACGCCAATGCCAAGGCAGAGCACGGCGAGGCCGAGCGAGACGCCCAGCGCCGGGGTGTAGAGGCTGTACACCGTGTGGCTGGGGTCGCTCGGGTCCTTGTACTCCCACCAGTGCGGCCACGCCATGACCACGACGAAGGCCAGCCCGAAGATCGCGGACAGCGCGAACCAGAGCGCCACCCGGCGCTCGGCCCGCTTCTCCGCGCGGGTGCCCTTCACCGGCCACGGTTGCGGGTAATCGACGATCTCCACGCCGTCCCGCTCGCCACCGAGCTTGAGCAGCTGGTCGCGGTCCATCTCCGCGAGTTCCGCCTCCGAGGGCGGCTCGGGCCCTTCGGCACTCATGCCTTCGATCCAATCCAGAGAGTGATGCCGACCAGCGCGGCGATTCCGACGACGAACGCGATCAGGCCCTCCGAGGCGGGACCGAGCCCACCGAGGCCGTTACCGCCCGGGTTGTTGTTGCCGTCGGACACCGACTTGACATAAGCGACGATATCCTTCTTCTCCTCCGGGTTCAGCTGCCGGTCGGAGAATTTCGGCATGTTCTGCGGCCCGGTGAGCATCGCGTCGTAGATCTGCTCCTCGGTGGCCGGGTCCAGGTTCGGCGCGTACTTGCCCGCTGACAGCGCGCCACCGCGGCCGGTGAAGTTGTGACACGAGGCGCAGTTGAGCCGGAACAGCTCGCCACCACGCGCCGGGTCGCTGCCGCGCAGCGCTTCGCCGCGTTCCACCGGCCGCTGCACCCCGCCGCCGTGCGCCTGCACGTAGGCGCCGACCGCGTCGATCTCGGCCGGGGTCAGCTTCGGCGGCTTCCGCGCGGCCTGGGCCTCCTGGCGGGCCGCGGGCATCCGGCCGGAGGAGGTCTGGAAGTACACCGCCGCGTCGCCGATGCCGATCAGGCTCGGACCGCGGTTCTGGACGCCTTCCAGGTTCGCGCCGTGGCATTCGATGCAGGTGTTGTTGTAGACCTGCTCGCCCTGGCGCAGGAGGGCCGGGTCGCCCTGCGCCTGCGCAGTCTGTGGTTCCGGGGTCAGCACGGCGTACAGCGCGCCGGCGCCCACCAGTGCGACACCGAGCGCGAGCACCCCGGCGAGACGCCGGCGCAGCTTCGAGCGCGCACGGAAGCGGCGCTGTGGGGACTTGGTACTGGTGGTCATCTTGCGGCAACCCTTGCTGTCAGTTCAGGCCGATGGTGCGGGTGGGGACGGCGCGAGGATCAGGGGAGGATGTAGATCACCGCGAAGAGGCCGACCCACACGATGTCGACGAAGTGCCAGTAGTAGGACACGACGATCGCGGAAGTGGCCTGCGCGGGCGTGAACTTGCTGAGCTTGGTCCGGATCAGCAGGAACACGAACGCGATGAGCCCGCCGATGACGTGCAGGCCGTGGAACCCGGTGGCAAGGTAGAACACCGTGCCGAACGGCCCGGACGGGATGGTCAGGCCCTCGTCGACCAGGTTGACGTACTCGTTCGCCTGCCCGAACACGAACACCGCGCCCATGATCAGCGTGATGACATACCAGCGCCGCAGGCCGTAGACGTCCCCACGCTCGGCGGCGAACACGCCGAGCTGGCAGGTCAGCGACGAGAGCACGAGAATCACCGTGAACGGGATCGCGTACGGGATGTTGAGGTGGAATGGCTCGCCGTGCAACGGCGGCGGCCACGAGGCCCCGGCCGGGTTCTGCGCCTTGACGGTGAAGAACATGGCGAACAGTCCGGCGAAGAACATCAGTTCGCTGGACAGCCACACGACGGTGCCGACACTGACCATGTTCGGCCGGTTCAGCGAGTGGACCCGCTGGCTGATGGTGGGAGCTGCCGTTGTCACGGATCGCATTATGTCCTCCCCCGACCGCACCCCGCCTGCCGGGTCCGCGGCGGGTCGTGGGAGCTTCGCGTCACACCCGTACCAGATGGAGGGAACCGGCTACTCGTGAGTTGGCTGCGGAGGCTGCGTGACCTGGCCGGAAAGCGGGAAACCGCCGGTCTGACGCCCGACACGCCCGGGTTGCGGATCGTGGCGCGGGCCTTCGATCCGGCGGTGGCCGACTCGGCGGTGCTCGGCGCCGCTTCCGGCTGGACCGCCGACGCGCCCGCGGTGCTGACGCACCACCTCAGCCTGCCCGCCGGGCGGCTCGCCGAGGCCGCCGCGATCCTCGCCCAGGACGGCTACGAGCTGCGGGAACAGCAGCCGGACGGGGACCGGGTACTGGCCCACGCGGTGCGCGTGCAGGTGCTCGACGCGCTGCACTGCGCGCAGGAGCGCGCCAGGATGGCGGGGCTCGCCCAGCGGCTCGGCGGTGACGCGCTGGGCTGGGACGCCCGGCAACCGGGTGACTCGCCCACCACGTCCGCGTGAGATGTGTCGCGGCCGATACGATCGCGGGCGTTCCACGCGTGACGAGACGGAGGCGGGCTCAATGACCGAGCAGTCCCAGCGGATCCTGGTGTTCAGCCACAAGGCCGGGGTGCGGGAGGCGATCATCAACGCCGTCGGGCGCAGGCCGGCGGCCGATCTGAGCCGGGTCGAGTACGTGGAGGCCGAGGGCGTCGCGGACGTGCTCGCGGAGGTCGACGCCGGTGCGGTGGATCTGGCGATCCTGGACGGCGAGGCCCAGCCGACCGGCGGGATCGGGCTGACCCGCCAGCTCAAGCACGAGATCGCGGACTGCCCGCCGATCGTGGTCACGATCCGCCGCCACGACGACCGCTGGCTGGCCACCTGGTCGCAGGCCGACGCCGTGCTGGAGCACCCGCTCGATCCGCTGACCGCGGCGGAGACCGTGGCCGGCGTCCTGCGCGCCCGGCGGGTCCCCGCCGTCAACGGCGGCTGAGCCGCGATGGGCACCACCGCACCCGGGCACACCTGGCCCGCCCTGCTCACCCGGCTGATCGACCGCGCGGACCTGACCGCCGGGGACACCTCCTGGGCGATGGACCAGATCATGTCCGGCGCGGCCACCCAGGCGCAGATCGGCGGGTTCGCGGTCGCGCTGCGGGCCAAGGGCGAGACCACGGAGGAGATCTCCGGGATGGCCGAGGCGATGCTCGCGCACGCCCGCCGGATCGAGCTGAGCCGCCCGGCGGTGGACATCGTCGGCACCGGCGGGGACCGCTCGAACTCGGTGAACATATCCACGATGGCGACGATCGTCACAGCCGCGGCCGGCGCGCCGGTGGCCAAGCACGGCAACCGCAGCGCCTCGTCGAAGTCCGGGGCCGCGGACGTGCTGGAGTCCCTCGGCGTGCGGATCGATCTGCCGCCGGAGGCCGTGCAGCGGTCGCTGGCCGAACTCGGCATCGGGTTCTGCTTCGCGCCGGTCTTCCACCCGGCCTTCCGGCACATCGGCCCGTCACGGCGGGAGCTGGGCGTGCCGACCACGTTCAACCTGCTCGGCCCGCTGACCAACCCGGCGCAGCCGGACAGCGCGCTGATCGGCTGCGCCTACGCGGACAAGACGCGGGCGCTGGCCGAGGTGTTCGCCCGCCGTGGCGCGTCCGTGCTGGTGGCCCGCGGCGACGACGGTCTCGACGAGTTCACCACCACCACGACCACGTCGGTGTGGGTGGTCTCGGGCGGCACGGCGACGCCGCAGTCGTTCGATCCGGCCTCCCTGGGCATCCCGCGCGCCACCGCGGAGGATCTGCGTGGCGGCGACGCGGTGGCCAACGCCGCGGTGATCCGCGAGCTGGTCGGCGGGAAAACCGGCCCGGTACGCGACGCCGTGGTGCTGAACGCGGCCGCTGCCCTCGCCGCGTTCACCGGCTTGACCGGCTCGCTGGAGGACGATCTGGCCGCCGGGCTGGACCGAGCCCGGCGGGCGATCGACAGCGGCGCCGCGGCCGCCCTGCTGGACCGCTGGATCGCGTTCGGCCACTGACCCCCTAGAAAGGCTGTGAAGGGACCCTTCACGGACTCAGAGTCCGTGAAGGGTCCCTTCACAGCCCCCACAGGCCGGACACGAAAAAGCCGCCCCTCCGGCGGACCGGGGGGCGGCTTTTCGTTCGGCTGTGGTCAGTCGTGACTGGGTGCGGTGTGGTACTCGAACACCAGGCCGCCGATGGTGATGAGCAGCGCCACCACGGCGAGCACGAGCAACCAGACGTGGAAGAACGCCAGCGCGACGCCGCCCAGCGCGGCCGAGGCGGCCAGGCCGACCGGCCAGTAGCTGCCGGGGCTGAAGAAGCCCAGCTCGCCCGCGCCGTCGCTGATCTCGGCGTCCTCGCGGTCCTCCGGGCGCGGCTCGATCCGGCGCGCCACGAACTGCAGGTAGCTGCCCGCGAGGAAGGCGAGCCCACCGGTCAGCAGCAGGGCGACGATCCCGACCGGCTCGGCCTTCTTGTCGTTCGCGAAGAGGTCCGTCATCACCCAGTAGATGCCGGACATGACGACGGCGAACACCGCCACCAGGTAGAAAATCCGGGCTTCGACCTTCATGGGACTTTCTCCCCTACTCCTTCGGTTCTCCGGAACCGGCCGGGTGGACTCAGTTGGACGCGGTGCGCGCGGTGCGGTCGGTGTTGAACGGCTTGGTGGTGACCGCGTACGGGCTGCACAGCTCGCCGCAGTTCATCGCCGTCAGCGCCTCGGACGCGGTGTTCAGGCGTCCGGTCTTCGGGTTGGTCTGCGTACGCAGCTTCAGGTACTGGTCGTACTTGTCCGGGGACAGCGCCCGCACCTCGAAGTTCATCACCGAGTGGTAGGTGCCGCACAGCTCCGCGCACCGGCCGACGAAGGACCCTTCGCGGTCGATGGTGTTCTGGAAGGAGTTGTCCTGGTTGTTCTTCTCCGGGTCCGGCATCACGTCGCGCTTGAAGTGGAACTCCGGGACCCAGAACGAGTGGATCACGTCGGTGGAGCGCAGCCGGTACTCGATCGTCTTGCTCGTCGGCAGCACGAGCAGCGGGATCTCGCCGGAGGAACCGATGGTGCTGACCTGGCCGCCGTCCGGAAGCTTGGCGTTCGCGTCGTCGTACTTGAACTCCCAGTTCCACTGGAAGGCCACCACGTCCACCGTGACGTCCGGGTTCGGCTTCTTGTCCAGCACGTGGTTCTCGGTGGTCGCGGTGAAGAAGAACAGCACGCACACCATGATCGTCGGCACGACGACGGTGAACAGCTCCAGCGGGATGTTGTACTGGAACTGCCGGGGCAGGTCCTCGGGTCCCTCGACGGCGGCGTTCTTCTTCTTGCGGTGGAAGATGGCGGTCCAGAAGATCAGGCCCCACACGATGACACCGACGACCAGGGCGGCGATGACCGTCCACGTCCAGAGGTTGCGCATCTCGTCGGCCTGCGGGGTCACCCCGACCGGCCAGCCGAAGCGGAGGACCTCGTCCCCGGAGCAGCCCGTCGCGGTCAGCGCGACGAGCGCGACCAGCACGGACATCCGCCCGGCCCGCTTGACCACCGGGGTGCGCTCTGGCTTTCCCACTGCGCCCTGCCCTTTCACCCAACCGGCCCCCGGACTGCAGGAGCCGCCTCCACCGTTCTTCGTGACACGCGGAGCCTAGCCGAGTTGGCGGTTCCCGCCGACCAAGGGGTGACCAGTTGCGCCACGCGTCACCCGCTGCCCGGGTACCCGCCGCGTACGCGGCATACTGGGCCCTTCCCCGGACCGGCCCGACCCTGAGGTGTGTGAGTACACGTGTGCGGCCTGCTTGGACTGATCTGCGCCACCGCAAGCGACGCGGCGAAGGCCCGCTCCGCCGTCGGCACGGCTATGCGCTGCCAGCGCCACCGCGGGCCGGACGAGCAGGACACCTGGGCCGACGCCGAAGTCGTGTACGGCTTCAACCGGCTGGCCTTCATCGACGTGGACCACGCGCATCAGCCGCTGGTGTGGGGCCCGCCCGAGACGCCCAACCGGTACACGCTCAACTTCAACGGCGAGATCTACAACTACCGCGAGCTGCGTGACGAGCTGTCCACGGAGTTCGGCGCGAAGTTCTCCACCGAGGGCGACGGCGAGGCGATCGTCGCGGCCTACCACTACCTCGGCGCGGACGCGGTCAAGAAGCTGCGCGGCATGTTCGCCTTCATGATCTGGGACTCCGTGGACAAGGTCGTCTTCGGCGCGCGGGACCCGTTCGGCATCAAGCCGCTGTACTACTCCGCCGGCCCGCAGGGGGTGGCCTTCTCCAGTGAGAAGAAGAGCCTGCTCCAGTTGTCCGACGAACTCGGCGTCGCGCAGGAGCTGGACCGCACCGCGCTGCAGCACTACCTCGTGCTGCAGTACGTGCCGGAGCCGGAGTCGCTGCACACCGCGATCCGCCGGGTCGAGTCGGGCACGTCGTTCCGCGTGGCGCCGGGCGGCCAGGTCGAGTTCACCCGGTACTTCAACCCGCGCTTCGCCGCGAAGCCGGTGCACGGCGAGCGCGAGGCCGAGCAGCTGTACGAACGCATCGCCGATGTGATGCGCGACTCGGTCGGCAAGCACATGATCTCCGACCCGGACGTCACGGTCGGCGCGTTCCTTTCCGGCGGCATCGATTCCACCGCCACCGCGACGCTGGCGAAAGAGCACAACCCGAACCTGATCGCGTTCACCACCGGATTCGAGCGCGAGGGCTACTCCGAGGTCGACGTGGCCGCCGAGTCCGCCGCGGCGATCGGCGTGAAGCACGTGGTCCGCACGGTGTCCGCGGACGAGATGATGGAGGCGCTGCCGCTCATCGTCTGGTACCTCGACGACCCGGTGGCCGACCCGGCGCTGGTACCGCTGTGGTTCATCGCGCGCGAAGCACGTAAGCACGTGAAGGCGGTGCTGTCCGGCGAAGGCGCCGACGAGCTCTTCGGCGGGTACACGATCTACAACGAGCCGATCTCGCTGGCGCCGTTCGAGAAGGTGCCCGGTGGCGTACGCAAGCTGCTGGGCAAGGTGTCCACGAAGATCCCGGAAGGCACCCGTGGCAAGGACCTGCTCCGCCGTGGCGCGCTGACGCTGGAAGATCGCTACTACGGCAACGCGCGCAACTTCCGCGACGAGCAGCTGCGCGCAGTGCTGCGTACGTACCAGGAAGGTGTCGGCTTCAAGGACGTCACGGCGCCTTGGTACGACATCTCGCGCGGCTGGGACCCGGTGGCCCGGATGCAGCACGTGGACCTCTACACCTGGCTTCGCGGCGACATCCTCGTGAAAGCGGACAAGGTCACCATGGCCAACTCGCTGGAGCTGCGCGTGCCGTTCCTGGACGCCGAGGTGTTCAAGGTCGCTGCGAGCATCCCGCTGGACCAGAAGCTCGCGCACGGCACCACGAAGTACGCGCTGCGGCAGGCGCTGACCAAGATCATCCCGCCGCACGTGCTGAACCGGCGCAAACTGGGCTTCCCGGTGCCGATCCGGCTGTGGCTGCGCAACGAGATGTACGACTGGGCACGCGGCATCATCAACGATTCGAAGACCGACGAGCTGCTGGACAAGAACGCCGTGTTGCACCTGCTGGAGGAGCACAAGGCGGGCCAGCTCGACCGCAGCCGCCAGATCTGGGCGCTGCTGGTGTTCATGCTGTGGCACGGCATCTTCGTCGAGCACCGCATCAAGCCGGAGATCCCGGAGCCGGTCTACCCGGTCAAGCTCTGACCAAAGCCGTGAAGGCCACCTTCACGGACGCTGAGGCCAGGGTTCCGGCAAAGTCGGTGTAGAGGTCCGTGAAGGGACCCTTCACGGACTCTGAGTCTGTGAAGGGTCCCTTCACAGACCCGAAACCGGTCCGGCGCACGCCACGAGGTGGTCGCACACACCTCCGCATCGCCCACTGCCGGGTCCCCGACCAACTTTGCCGACACCCTGGACGCTGGGGCTGTGAAGGGACCCTTCACAGCAGGCAGAATCAGGCGGGCAGGACGGGCGCGATCTCGTCGGCCGAGGACGGTCCGAAGGCCTCGCTCAGCCGCTTCAGCGCGTCCGCGCGGTCGAAGGTCCACTCCTGGGTGCCGACCGTCTCCAGCACGAGCACCGCGATCAGCGAACCGAGCTGGGCGGCCCGTTCCAGGCCGAGACCGCCGTCGAGCGCGGCGAGGAATCCGGCGCGGAACCCGTCCCCGACCCCGGTCGGGTCGGCCTTGGTGCGCTCCGGGACCGCGCCGATCTGCAGCGCGAGACCGTCCCGGCCGATGATCTCCACGCCCTTCTCGCCGAGCGTGGTGATCCGCATGCCGACGCGCTCGAGCACGTCCGCCTCGGTCCAGCCGGACTTCTGCAGCAGCAGTTCCCATTCGTAGTCGTTGCTGAACAGGTACTTCGCGCCCGCGACGAACTCCCGCACCTGCGCGCCGTCCATCCGGGCGAGCTGCTGCGACGGATCGACCGCGAACGGGTACCCGCGCTGCCGGCACTCCTGCGCGTGCCGGACCATGCCCTCGGGGTCGTCCGGCCCGATCAGCACCAGGCTCAGCGCACCGGCGCGATCGGCGATCGGCTTGAGCTCGATGTTGCGGGACTCCGACATCGCACCGGCGTAGAAGGTGGCGATCTGGCAGAGGTCCTCGTCGGTGGTGCAGACGAACCGCGCGGTGTGCGCGACCTCGGAGACCAGCACCCCGCCGGTGTCCACGTCGTGCCGCTCCAGCCAGGAGGCGTAGTCGGCCCAGTCCGCGCCCACCGCGCCGACCAGCACCGGGCGCACGCCGAGCACGCCCAGCCCGAACGCGATGTTGGCGCCGATCCCGCCGCGGCGCACGACCAGGTCGTCGGCGAGGAAGCTCAGCGACACCCGGTGCAACTGCTCGGCCACGAGCTGCTCGGCGAACCTCCCCGGGAAATGCATCAGATGGTCCGTCGCGATACTGCCGGACACGGCGATCCTGGGCTTGTCTGCCACCGGTTCTCCTCAGAACTGTCGGGTACGCCTGGCACGGGCGTGCCCCTTCCGGGTGGTTCCCACGCCCCTGAAAACACTACCGGCTGGTACCGGTGTTGCCCTCGACGCGAGCTCAATAACGTGCCTGGAGTGCACCTGAGGACCGAACCCGAAACGCTCGGCGAGCTGATCGCCGACTGCGCCGACATCCCGCCCGCCCTGCACGCCCCGGCCTGCCGCGAGGCCCGGCTGCCCGCGCCGCGGCCCCGCCCGTGGACCGTGGACGAGGCCTGCCACGCCCAGGTCGCGGACCTCGACGCCTACGTCTGATCCCCCGGGGCGGCCGGCTTGACGCCCTGTCCCCGCGTCCCGAACACCTGCAAACGCGCGAAGGCTGTCCACCGGGTTCGGTGGACAGCCTTCGCGGGTATCCCGGCTCAGTGGAAGCTGTCGCCGCAGGCGCACGACCCCGTGGCGGTCGGGTTGTCGATCGTGAAGCCCTGCTTCTCGATCGAGTCCACGAAGTCGATCACCGCTTCGCTCACGTACGGGGCGCTGGCCCGGTCGACGGCCACACGCAGGCCGTCGAACTCGCGGAACAGGTCGCCGTCGAGCGTGCGCTCGTCGAAGAACAGCTGGTAGCGCAGGCCCGCGCAGCCACCGGGCTGCACGCCGATGCGCAGGTGCATGTCGTCGCGGCCCTCCTGCTCGAGCAGGGCCTTCGCCTTGGCGGCGGCGGCGTCGGTCAAGGTCACGCCGTGGGTCTCCTCGGCGGTCTCGGCCTGCGTCGCGCCGGTCTGCTCAGCGGTCGTCATGGCACTCCCTCTAGGTAGAACTCGCTGCGGGTGCTTCTCATCCATTACGGACAACACGAACAGCACCCGATCTGTTCCCGGCCCATCGTCGCATATGCCGCGACCTGGTGACCAACGCCGTGACGTCTGCAATATCCTGGACCGGTGAGGTTCCTGCGCCGAAAGTCCGAAGACCCCGCCGCCGACGAGTCCGCGGCCGAGTCCGCCGCGGCCGAATCCGGTCCGACCGCCAAGGCGTACACGCCGGCCAAGGGGCGGGCCACCCCGTCCAGGCGGGAGGCCGAGGGGCGCAAGCGCGGTCCGGTCGCGGCACCGCCCACCACCATGCGTGAGGCGATGAAGCGCAACAAGGAACTGCGCAAGGCCAACCCGGTGACCAAGGAGGAACGCCGGGCGGCCGCCAAGGAGCGGCGGGACCGGATGATGTCCGGCGACGAGAAGTACCTGCCCCCGCGCGACCGCGGGCCGGTCAAGGCCTACGCGCGCGATCTGGTGGACTCCCGGCGCAACATCCTGGGCCTGTTCATGCCGCTGGCCATCCTGGTGTTCGTCGCGCTGCTGATCCCGGTGCCCGCGGCGCAGCAGTACATCACCCTGGTCTGCATGGCGATGCTGGTGGTCATGGCGGTCGAGGGCTACCTCAACGGCCGCCGGATCGGCAAGCTGGCGCGGGAGCGCTTCCCGAAGGAGCCGCCCGCCGCGACCCGGGGCCTGGGCTGGTACTCCTTCGTCCGGGCGAGCCAGATCCGCAAGCTGCGGGTGCCCAAGCCGCGGCTGCGGGCCGGCGACCCGATCCCCGGCTGACCCAGTCGTCGGCAACGCGAACGACCGGCACCTAGGCTGGGTGCCATGGAGTTTCGACGGCTCGGCCGCAGCGGCCTGAACATCAGCGAGATCGCCTACGGCAACTGGCTCACGCATGGTTCCCAGGTCGAGGAGGACCAGGCGCAGGCGTGTATCAAGGCGGCGCTGGACGCCGGGGTGACCAGCTTCGACACCGCCGACGTCTACGCCAACACCGTGGCCGAGTCGGTGCTCGGGCGCGGGTTGCGGGGGCAGCGCCGGGAGAGCCTGGAGATCTTCACCAAGGTCTTCTGGCCGACCGGCCCGAAGGGACCGAACGACCGGGGCCTGTCCCGCAAGCACATCATGGAGTCCGCGCACGCCTCACTGCGCCGGCTCGGCACCGACTACGTCGACCTGTACCAGGCGCACCGGTTCGACCGGACGGTGCCGCTGGAAGAGACCATGCAGGCGTTCGCCGATCTGGTGCGCCAGGGCAAGGCCCTCTACATCGGTGTCTCCGAGTGGACCGCGGACCAGATCACCCGCGGTGCGGCGCTGGCCAGGGAGCTGAAGATCCCGTTCGTGTCCAACCAGCCGGAGTACTCGATGCTGTGGCGGGTGATCGAATCGCAGGTGGTGCCCGCGTCGGAGCGCGAAGGGCTGAGCCAGATCGTGTTCTCGCCGGTGGCGCAGGGCGTGCTCACCGGCAAGTATCGGCCCGGCCAGCCGCTGCCCGCCGGATCGCGAGCCACCGACGAGAGCGGCGGCGCCGGCGCGGTCAAGCACCTGCTGAGCGAGAAAACCCTTACCGCGGTGGCGAAACTGGCTCCGCTGGCGGCCGACGCCGGGCTGTCCATGGCGCAGCTGGCGGTGGCGTGGGTGCTGCAGAACCCGAACGTCGCCGCGGCGATCATCGGCGCCTCCCGGCCGGAGCAGGTGCACGAGAACGTCAAGGCGGCCGGGGTGAAGCTCGAACCCGGGCTGCTGACCGCGATCGACGAGGCGCTGGCCGGCCTGGTGATCACCGATCCCGGGCTGACCCGGACCGTGTGACTCTTGTGGTCAGCGTCGCAGCAGCCGCTCGGCGACCGCGAGGTCGTACGGGTAGGTGATCTTGAGGTTCTCCGCGCTGCCAGGCACCCATTGCACCGGCAGCGCCGAGAACCGCTCCATGCAGGAAGCCGTGTCGGTGCCGAGAAACGCTTCTGCCTCAGCCTGTTCGTACGCCGCGAGCAACGGCCGCGCACGGAAGCCCTGCGGGGTCTGCACCCGGATCGCGCCGGGCAGCGGGGCGCCGACGGTATCCGGTCCGGCCATCGAGACCACGTCATCGGCGGCGAGACCCGGCACCGCTCCCCCGTGCTCCCGGGTCCGGTCCAGCACCGCGCCGATCAGCTCCGGCGTGACCAGCGGGCGGGCCGCGTCGTGCAGCAGCACCGCGTCCACGGTCCCGTCCTCGATTCGCGGCGCGAGGTGGCGCAACGCGTTCAGCTCGGAGGCCTGCCGGGCCGGCCCGCCGGGCACGATATCCACCCGGCCCGGGTGCGCGGCCAGCACTTCCTCGGCCAATTCCCGGTCCTGCGGCCGGATCACCAGCACCAGCACACCGATCCCGGGCACCGCGGCGAAGGCCGCGAGCGACCACGCGGCCACCCGCCGTCCCGCCACCGGCAGGTAGACCTTGTTCAGCGCGGCACCCACCCGGGTACCCGCGCCACTGGCCAGCACGACCCCGGCCGCCGTCGTTTCACGCACGGCGCTCAACCTACCGTCCGGCCTGGCGGTAGGTTGAGCGCCGGGAGCCCCTGGCGAGAGGAAGACCTGGCGTGGACGCGGAGACCGGCATCGAGTTCGGCGAGATCGAGCCACCCAGCGACCAGGCCCGCTCGGCCGCCATCGCGTTGCACGGCAAGCTGGTGAAACCGGCCGGTTCGCTGGGCAGGCTGGAGGAGCTGGGCGTATGGATCGCGGCCTGCCAGGGCCAGGCCCCGCCGCGGCCGTTCACCCGGCCCCGGGTGGTGGTGTTCGCCGGGGACCACGGCATCGCCGCCAAGGGCGTGTCCGCCTATCCACGCGAGGTCACCTCCCAGCTGGTGGCCACCATGCTCACCGGCGGCGCCGCGATCAACGTGCTCGCCGCCGCGGCGGGCGCCGGGGTGCGCGTGGTGGACATGGCCGTGGACACCGAGGAATCCGCGATGCGCTCCATCGGCGAGTTCAAGGTGCGCCGGGGCTCGGGCTCGATCGACGTGGAAGACGCCCTGACCGACGCGGAGGTCCGCGCCGCGGTGCTCGCGGGCCGGAAGATCGCCGATGCCGAGGTGGACGGCGGCGCCGATCTGCTCATCGCCGGTGACCTCGGAATCGGCAACAGCACCCCGGCCTCGGTCCTGGTCGCCGCGCTGACCGGCACCGAGCCGGTGGCCGTGGTCGGCCGTGGCTCGGGCATCGACGACAACACCTGGATGCGCAAGGCCGCCGCGGTCCGCGACGCGCTCCGCCGGGCCCGCGTCGTCCAGGCCGATCCGCTGGCCCTGCTGCGGACCTCCGGCGGCGCGGACATCGCTGCGATGGCGGGGTTTTTGGCGCAGGCCGCGGTGCGCCGCACCCCGGTCGTGCTGGACGGGCTGGTCGTGTGCGCGGCCGCGCTGCTGGCCGAGGAGCTGGCCCCCGGCGCACGCCGGTGGTGGATGGCCGGTCAGCTGACCGGCGAGCCCGCGCACGCGCTGGCCCTGGAACACCTGGACCTCGGCGGCATGCTCGACCTGGACGTCCGGCTCGGCGAGGGCACCGGCGCGGTCACCGCGCTGCCCCTGCTGATGATGGCCGCCCGGATCCTGGCGGAGATGACCACGCACGAGCAGTCCGGCGTGGCCGGCCCCCTCACCCCGCTGCTCTGACGCCCGCTCGCTCCGGAAAAGCTGTGAAGGGTCCCTTCACGGACGCAGAGTCCGTGAAGGGACCCTTCACAGACCTCGGAAAGCCGGGCAGCCCGGCCCCGGTCGGCGGGCCGGTCGCAAGGCTGCCCCCGGGCTGGCGGCCGCGCCCTCGCCGCAGGGTCCGGTGGACTGGTCTCCGCCGCCCAGGGTGAAGGGCTGTGAGGGGCACCTTCACGGACTCAGCGGCTGTGAAGGGTCCCTTCACGGCTTTCCAGGGTCCGTGAAGGGACCCTTCACAGCATTCGACAGGGGTCAGCGCAGGCGCAGCAGCCAGCCCTCCGGGCCCTGCCGGGTGCCTTCCTGGATGCCGACGAGCTGCTCACGCAGCTGCATGGTCACCGCGCCGGGCTGTCCGCCGGAGACGGAGAACTCGCCGCCCGTGTGCTTCACGTGGCCGACCGGGGTGATCACCGCGGCGGTGCCACAGGCGAAGACCTCGGTCAGCTCGCCGGAGGCGGCCGCCTTCTCCCACTCCTCGGTGGAGATGCGCCGCTCCTCCACCGCGTACCCGGCGTCCGCGGCCAGCTGCAGCAGCGACCGGCGGGTCACGCCGGGCAGCAGCGAACCGGTCAGCTCCGGGGTGACGACGCGCGCCTTGTCGCCCGAGCCGAAGACGAAGAACAGGTTCATCCCGCCCATCTCCTCGACCCAGCGCCGCTCCACCGCGTCCAGCCACACGACCTGGTCGCAGCCCTTCTCCACGGCCTGCGCCTGCGCCACGAACGACGCCGCGTAGTTGCCCGCGCACTTGGCCGCGCCGGTGCCACCGGGCGCCGCGCGCACGTATTCGGTGGACAGCCACACCCGCACCGGCTTCACGCCGCCGCTGAAGTACGACCCGGCCGGCGAGGCGATCAGCGTGTACAGGTACTCCGCGGCCGGCTGGTTGACCCCCAGCCCCGTCGAGGTGGAGATCAGGAACGGCCGCAGGTACAGCGAGTCGCCCTGGCGGGTGGGCACCCACCGCTCGTCCACCTCGATCAGCTCGCGCAGCGAGTCGAGGAAGATCTCAACCGGCAGCTGCGGCATGGCCAGCCGCTCGGCGGACTCCTGGAACCGGCGGGCGTTGGCGTCCGGGCGGAACGCGGCGATCGTGCCGTCCGGCTGGCGGTAGGCCTTGAGCCCCTCGAAGATCGCCTGGCCGTAGTGCAGCACGGAGGTCGCCGGGTCGAGCGTGAACGGCGCGTACGGGCCGACCGTCGCGTCGTGCCAGCCCTGCTCCTGGTTCCACTTCACGGTGACCATGTGGTCGGTGAAGTAGGTGCCGAATCCGGGTTTGGCCAGTACCTCGGCGACGCGGTCCGCGCTCGCGGGGCTCGGGTGCGGGACATGGCTGAACTGCGTCGCTGTGGTCATACCCGGATATTAGCTTGGTCGGACGGGCGTTAGTCGGATGTCCTCGCTTTTCCGGGATCCCGGCCCGCCGCCGTGGCCACCACGCGGGACCCGCCTCTACGATGGCGGGGTGACCACGCAACCCGCGCACCCGGCGAAGTCCACCGGCACCGACGTGAAGACCTTCGCGACCGCGGTCCTGCTGACCTTCGGCGCCGGGATGCTCGGCATGGTCGGCTGGGGCCTGCTCAGCAGCGGCTTCGGGTTCTTCCTCGGCCTCGTCGCGGCCGGTTTCGGCCTCTACTGGTGGCGCAGCCTGCACGGCGGGGTGATCACCGCGAAGCTGCCCACCCGCTCGGTGGTGGTGCTGTTCGTGGTCGACGCCATCCTGATGGTGGCGCTCTTCCTGATGACCCGATGACCCGCTAGCGCGGCCAGCCCGGCAGCGCGGGCCGGGGCCAGTCCTGCTCCGGCCGGAAATCGGTGTACGAGCCGTCGAACGGGAACACACCGCGCCCGGCCAGCGCGCCGATCCGCTCGCCCTCCTCGCGCAGCCGGTCGAGCTGCTCCGGCGTGAGCCGCCCCGCGTGCACCGCCGCCACCGCTTCGTCCTCGTCCTTCCAGCGCCAGCCCATGTCCGGCGTGACCACCAGGTCCAGGATGCCGTCCATCCGGTCGGGGCCGCCCGCGCAGCGGCCGAGCGGCACTTCGAGGTTGACGTACCAGTCGCGGAACCGGCCGTCCGGCTCGAAGAACCACCACACCGACGACCAAGCGTCCTCCGGGATCATCCGCAGTGTCGAGGTGCCGTGCCAGATGTCGGGCACTGAAATCCGCGGCACGCGAAATCGCTCGGCCAGCGGGGCATCGCGCAGCGCGCGGCCGTCCTGGAGCCGGCTCCCGATGATCGGCGTCCCCAACGGAAGCCAGCCGAACAGCACCTGCCCATCGTCGGAGATGACTCGCAGCGGATGTTCCTGTCCGACGGAACCGTCCGGCCGCACGAAACGCTCGACGACGGTCTCGCCCGGCGCCCACCGACGTCGGTGGTGATCATTCATGTACGTCACCGTAGTGGCGAAGCCGAGTACGCAGCACCAGCTCGACGACCGTGGCAAGCCCTGCAACGAGAAGCACCGCGTACACCGGAGCAAACGCCGCAGCCGCTGCCGCCACCACGCCGCCTGCGACGCCGGGCAGACCGCCGGACGGCGCGAACCGCTCCCGCGCATCAGTGAACGTCGTCAGCGCTGCAGGCACCGTCGCGAGCACAACGACCACAGTCAGCAACGGCTGTAGCTGACCGGCGTCCGCGGCGTACAAGAGATCGCGGAACGACGTCTCGGCGAGCCCTAGCCGAATCGGGCCAAGCTGAACCAACGCGACCACGGTCACCAGCACGGCCACCACTGCGAGCGTCACTGCGCGCAGCCGCTCCCCCGTGCTCGGCAACAAGAACGGCAACACGACGAGCGCAGCCACCACGACTGCAGGCACGTTCGGAGAACCGATGCCGTCAAAAGTCACCACCGGTGGGACGACGGCGCACAGCACCACTAGCACCGCCGCAGCGACGAGCAGTACGACAGTCAGCCAGCGTACGAGCACAGTGGGCAACCGCAGCCCCGCGAAGTCAGCTGCGACAACGAGAACCACCAGCGCGCCCGCGGCGTACGACGACTGCGACGGCACCACGTACGCGCCGAAGACGATCGCGAAGACCACCAGCTGAGCCAGCCGTGCGACACCACCGGTGTAACGGTCGAGCTGCCCCGTTCCGAGCGAAGGCAGCCGGGAAACCAGTACCGCGACGACCGCGGCCAGCACCACCCCGGCGAGCACCCAGTACCTGGCCCCGGCAGCACCCACTGCCAGCACCATCAGGAGTCCGCCCCCTAGCCGCACTATGGTCCCCTTCCGACCGTCGCCCGAACGTGTCATTAGCATGGCTCACAATCGACCGGGCGGGCCCGCCCGGTCCACGCGACGTCGCGAGGAGCCAGAAGTGACCGTGCCGAAGCTCGCCCTCACCGAGAACACCGAGGCGGCCGTGGGCAAGACCCGCGCCGACGTGGTCGTGATCGGCATTGTGCAGGGCGCGGACGGTCCCGTGCTCGCCGCCGGTGCCGAAGTCGCCGACGCGGCGTTCGACGGGACGCTCGCCGACGTGCTGGGCACGCTCGGCGCCACCGGCAAGGCCGAGCAGGTCGTGAAGCTGCCGACGCTGGGCAAGCTGCCCGCAGGGGTGCTGCTGGCGGTCGGCCTCGGCAAGCAGCAGGACGGGACGGTCACCGCCGAGCAGGTGCGCCGCGCCGCCGGTGCCGCCGCCCGCGCGCTGGCCGGCACCGACCGCGCCTTCGTCACGCTGTCGGTGCTTGATCTGCACGCCGCCGTCGAGGGCACCGCGCTGGGTGCGTACGCCTTCACCGAGTACCGCTCGGAGAAGGGTGACAGCCCGCTGGCCCGCGCCGACTTCGCGAACCCCGCCGAAGGCACCGCACGCGAGCACAAGGCCACGCTGAAGGCGGCCACCACGATCGCCGAGTCGGTGATCATCGCCCGCGACCTCATCAACACCCCGCCGAACGACCTGTTCCCGGCCTCGTTCGCCGACCGCGCGAAGAAGCTGGCCGAGGCGAACGGCCTGGACTTCGAGGTGCTCGACGAGAAGGTGCTCAAGCGCAAGGGCTTCGGCGGCATCCTCGGCGTCGGCGGCGGTTCCACCCGGCCGCCGCGGCTGCTGCGCGTGAGCTGGAAGCCGGCCAAGGCGGGCAAGAAGGTCGCGCTGGTCGGCAAGGGCATCACCTTCGACTCGGGCGGCATCTCGCTCAAGCCTTCCGCGGGCATGGACGACATGACCTCCGACATGTCCGGCGCGGCCGCCGTGCTCGCCTCGGTGGTGCTGGCCGCCAAGCTGAAGTACCCGCTTGAGGTCACCGCCCACATCCCGCTCGCGGAGAACCTGCCTTCGGGCAGCGCCTACCGCCCCGGCGACGTGCTGACCATGTACGGCGGCAAGACCGTCGAGGTGCTCAACACCGACGCCGAGGGCCGGCTGGTGCTGGCCGACGCGATTGTGCGGGCCGCCGAAGAGGACCCGGACTACCTGATCGAAACCTCGACCCTCACCGGCGCGCAGGTCGTCTCGCTCGGCAACCGCACCGCGGGCGTGATGGGCACCGACGAGTTCCGCGACCGGGTCGCGGGCATCATGCAGGCCACCGGCGAAGGCGGCTGGGCCATGCCGCTGCCCGAGGAGCTGCGCGCCGACCTGGACTCGCGGCTGGCCGATCTGGCCAACGTCACCAGCCACCGCTGGGGCGGCATGCTCGTCGCCGGCATCTTCCTCGGCGAGTTCGTGCCCGAGGACCTGACCTGGGTGCACATCGACGTGGCCGGCCCGTCCTACCACAAGAACGCGCCGTACGGCTACACCGCGAAGGGCGGCACCGGCGTGCCGGTCCGCTCGATCGCCGCCGTCCTCGCCGACATCGCCACGCACGGCTGATCCCTCGCCGGGAAAATTGCCGTGAAGGGCACCTTCACGGACGCTGAGTCCGTGAAGGTGCCCTTCACAGACCACGGAGCAGGGACGCATGGAACGCGACGACTACCTCGAAACCGCCGTTCGCGACGTGCTGACCGGTGACGATCTCGCGGTGGACCGCCGGATCGGCCACGCGGCCCTGCTGCTGGCCACGGCGGGCGCGGCCGGTCCGGCGGACCGCCTGATCACCCAGTGGCAAACGGTGACCGGACGGCCGGCTTCGGCGCTGGCCCCCGACGCCGTGCGTGCCCGAGGCTGGGCGATGCTGTTCGAGGCGCGCGGCGACCGTCCACAGTGGGCAGAATCCCTGCCGCCGCTGGACCTCGACGCGGAAGAGCGCGCGCACCAAGCATTCCTCACCCGTCAAGTGTCTGATTTGGACGGTCTGTTCGAGGGATCCCCGGTGGCGGGCGCGATCGGCGCCCTCGCCCCGGGCAGGCCCGACCCGGTCCGCGCCGCGCTCGCCGCGGGCGATCCGGACGGCTGGGCCGGGCTGGTCACGAACCGGCCGGAGCCGGACGTCGCGGCACTCGCGGCGACCCGTCCGCTGGCTCGCCGGCTGGTCGAGGGCGCCGATCCGCTCGGCCTCGGCCCGGACTGGCCGCAGCAGTGCGCGGGTGCGCTGATCGCCGCGCTACGCGAACGGTACCCCGCCGGCACGCGGAGCTGGCCGGACCTCATCGCCGCGATCCTGCGGCTACGCGGGCAACGCCCCGGCCGCCCGGCCACGCCCGCCGGCATCGCCGCCGCCGAACACCGGCTCGGCGTCCGGCTCCCTGACGACTACCGCGATTTCCTCACGGTGACCGACGGCCTGCCCGCGGACGTCGTCTTCCCCCGGTTGCTGCCCGCCGCCGAACTCCGCACGGAGGACGACGTGGTGATCATCTCCGCGCCCGCGACCGTTCTCCTTGCCCGCACCGGCGGCGACTGGCACGCGGTCGAGGTGGACCTGACTTTCGGCAGCAGCGCGCACCCGTCGTTCCGCGCGCTGCTCGAACGCCACCTCCGGCTGCTCGAAGCAAGCGCCTGAACCCCGATCACGCCCCCGGACGGCGCTTCTGCCGCTCGCGGTAATCGCGCATACGCTGCGGGTAGCCGACCCGGGAGACCTCGTACACGGGGATCGTGTTGCGGTGCCCGAACCGTTGCGCCGCTTCGAGACTCCCGATCCGCCGCCGGGTCGACTCGCCGTCGTGTGCGACCAGCAGCACAGTGGTCTCGGTCACGGTCGTGCGCGGCTCCACGAACGCCTCGACACCGCGCCTGGCCGCCGCCCATTCCTGCAGGTAGCGAGTGTCCTCGGCATCGGCCCGCCGGACCGCGCCGGACCCTCGGCCACCGCGGCCGCGGCGCCGGAACCCGTCGAAGATCCCCACTCCGACCACCTCTCTTCCTGCTGGAGTCCCACTTCCATTATTCCTGCCCGGCGGTGTGGCCGGGGTCGCATGCCCGGCTTGGCCCGGCTCGCTCGCACGGCCGGACGGCGTAGTGACAAGATGGCCATGTCGCGCGCGCGTTTATACCGCGTGCCGCGGCGAAGAAGAGCTTCACCCCATCGCTGCCGAGGAGTTATTGAAGTGAGCGACACCTCCGCCGACCTCGTGATCCTGGGAGGCGGATCGGGCGGCTACGCCGCGGCGTTCCGCGCGGCCGAGCTGGGCCTTTCCGTCACGCTGATCGAGAAGGACAAGCTGGGCGGGACCTGCCTCCACCGGGGCTGCATCCCGACCAAGGCCCTGCTGCACGCGGCGGAGGTCGCGGACGAGACCCGCGAAGCGGAGTCGTTCGGCGTCAAGGCCGTGTTCGAGGGCATCGACATCGCCGGCGTGAACAAGTACAAGGACGGTATCGTCGCCCGCCTGTACAAAGGCCTCCAGGGCCTGGCCAAGGCGCACAAGGTGAACCTGGTCGAGGGTACCGGCCGGTTCGTCGGCGGCACCACGGTGGAGGTGGAGGGCACCCGCTACACCGGCAAGAACCTCCTGCTGGCCACCGGTTCGTACTCGCGCACGCTGCCCGGCCTCGAACTCGGCGGCCGGATCATCGCCAGCGAGCAGGCGCTGACCCTGGACTACGTGCCGCAGAAGGTCGTGGTGCTCGGCGGTGGCGTGATCGGGGTGGAGTTCGCCAGCGTGTGGGCCTCCTTCGGGGTCGAGGTCACGGTGGTCGAGGCGCTGCCGCGGCTGGTCCCGAACGAGGACGAGTTCGCCTCCAAGCAGCTCGAGCGCGCGTTCCGCCGCCGCAAGATCGCCTTCAAGACCGGTGTCCGCTTCACCGGCGCCAAGCAGGACGACAACGGCGTGAGCGTCTCGCTGGAGTCCGGCGAGACCCTGGAGGCCGACCTGCTGCTGGTCGCCGTCGGCCGCGGCCCGAACTCGGCCGGGCACGGCTACGAGGAGGCCGGCCTCACGATCGACCGCGGCTTCGTGCCGACAGACGAGCGCCTGCGCACCAACCTGCCGAACGTCTACGCCGTCGGCGACATCGTGCCCGGCCTGCAGCTCGCGCACCGCGGGTTCCAGCAGGGCATCTTCGTGGCCGAGGAGATCGCCGGGCAGAACCCGCGAGTGATCGACGAGCGCGGGATCCCGCGGGTCACCTACTCCCACCCCGAGGTCGCCTCGGTCGGCCTGACCGAGGCCCAGGCCAAGGAGCAGTACGGCGCGGACGTCACCACGTTCACCTACGACCTCGGCGGCAACGGCAAGAGCCAGATCCTCAAGACCTCCGGCGGCGTGAAGCTGGTCAAGGCCCCGGACGGCCCGGTGGTCGGCGTGCACATGGTCGGCGACCGGGTCGGCGAGCTGATCGGCGAAGCGCAGCTGATCTACAGCTGGGAGGCGTTCCCCGAGGACGTCGCCCCGCTGATCCATGCGCACCCCACCCAGACCGAGGCCCTCGGTGAAGCGTTCCTCGCCCTCGCGGGCAAGCCGCTGCACGTGCACAGCTGACGTCTCACCCGCAGAATCCACCTACGTCTTACAGATCAAGGGAGTCAGCGAACAATGGCCTACTCCGTCACCTTGCCGGAGCTCGGCGAGAGCGTCACCGAGGGCACCGTCACGCGGTGGTTGAAGCAGGAAGGCGACCGGGTCGAGGTCGACGAGCCGTTGCTCGAGATCTCGACCGACAAGGTCGACACCGAGGTCCCGTCGCCGGTCGCCGGCACCGTGGTGAAGATCAGCGCGGGCGAGGACGAGACCGTCGAGGTCGGCGGTGAGCTGGCGGTGATCGACGACGGCACCGGCGGTGTGCCGGCCGCCGCCCCGGCACCAGCCGCGGAACCGGAGCCCGCCCCGCAGGCCGCTCCGGCCCCGGCACCCACCGTGGCCCCGGCCCCGCCTGCCGCCCCCGCCGCGAACGGCTCGGGCACCGACGTGAAGCTGCCCGAGCTGGGCGAGAGCGTCACCGAGGGCACCGTCACGCGGTGGCTCAAGCAGGTCGGCGACAGCGTCGCGGTGGACGAGCCGCTGCTGGAGATCTCCACCGACAAGGTCGACACCGAGGTCCCGTCCCCGGTGGCCGGCACCGTGCTGGAGATCCGCGCCGGCGAGGACGAGACCGTCGAGGTCGGCGGTGTGCTCGCGGTGATCGGCGACGCGAACGCGGCGCCGCAGGCCGCTCCGGCCCCGGCACCCGCCGCACCGCCGCCCCCGCCCCCGGCACCGGCGCCCACGCCTGCCCCGGCCCCCGAGCCGGTCCAGGAGACCAAGCCCGCCCCCGCGCCGCCCGCTCCCCCGGCACCCGCCCCCGCGGCGGCACCGTCGGGCAACGGCGCCGCCGAAGGCCCGTACGTCACGCCGCTGGTGCGGAAGCTGGCGACTGAGCACGGCATCGACCTCGCGTCGCTGACCGGCAGCGGCGTCGGCGGCCGGATCCGCAAGCAGGACGTGCTCGCGGCGGCCGAGGCCAAGCAGAAGCAGGCCGCTCCGGCGGCGCCCGCCGCGGCCCCGGCCGCAGCGGCACCCGCGCCGGCCGCCCCGCGCGCGGCGGCGGTCTCGCCGGAACTCGCGGCGCTGCGCGGCACTGTGCAGAAGGCGAGCCGGATCCGGCAGATCACCGCCACCAAGACCCGCGAGTCGCTGCAGGAGTCCGCGCAGCTCACGCAGGTGCACGAGGTGGACGTCACCAAGATCGCCAAGCTTCGCCAGCGTGCCAAGGCGGCGTTCAAGGAGCGCGAGGGCGTCAACCTCACGTTCCTGCCGTTCTTCGCCAAGGCCACGGTCGAGGCGCTCAAGCAGCACCCGAACGTCAACGCCTCCTACAACGAGGGCAGCAAGGAGATCACCTACCACGGCGCCGTGCACCTGGGCATCGCGGTGGACACCGAGCGCGGCCTGCTCTCGGTCGTGATCCACGACGCGGGTGAGCTGAGCCTGGCCGGTCTCGCGCACCGCATCGCCGACCTGGCGGCGCGGGCGCGGGCCAACCGGATCAAGCCGGACGAGCTGACCGGCGGCACCTTCACCATCACGAACATCGGTTCCAACGGGGCCCTGTTCGACACGCCGATCATCGTGCAGCCGCAGTCCGGCATGCTCGGCACCGGCGCCGTGGTGAAGCGCCCGGTCGTGGTGGCCGACGCCGAGGGCAACGACACCATCGCGGTCCGCTCGATGGTCTACCTGCCGCTGACCTACGACCACCGCCTGGTCGACGGCGCGGACGCCGGCCGCTTCCTGACCACCATCAAGCAGCGGCTGGAAGAGGGCAACTTCGAGGACGAGCTGGGGCTCTGACCCCGGCGCGCGCCACCGTGAAGGCCTCCGCACCCCGGCCCGGGTGCGGGGGCCTTCGCCGTTTCCCCGCGCAGTCCACTTCGGACAGTCAAGTCACCACGGCACCGTGCCCGGCTGTGCAGATTCCGGGCGGATAGGACACGATCAGAGGTATGCGGGTACTCATCGCGGGATCCGGCGGACTGATCGGCAGGGCACTGGCCGGGCGGCTGCGCGCATCCGGGCACGAGGTGCGCCGGCTGGTGCGGCGGACCGCGCGGACAGCGGACGAACGCGGCTGGGACCCGCCGTCCGGGCGCATCGACGAAGGCACCTTCGACGGCGTCGAAGCGGTGGTGAACCTGTGCGGGGCGCCGTTGCTGCCCGGCCGGTGGAGCGGGATGCGCAAGCAGGTCCTGCTGGACAGCCGGGTCGAGCCGACCGAGGTACTCGCCGAAGCAGTGGCCGAACACGGCGTCGGCGTAATGGTGAACGCGTCCGCGGTGGGCTTCTACGGCAACACCGGGTCCACTGTGGTCACTGAGGATTCCGCTTCCGGCGAGGGTTTCCTCGCCGGTCTGTGCCGGGCGTGGGAAAGCGCGACGACGCACGCGGTGACAGCGGGCGCCCGCGTGGTCACTGCTCGCACCGGGCTGGTGCTCGCCCGCGAAGGCGGGTTGCTGAACGTGCTCCGGCCGCTCGCCCGCTTCGCGCTCGGCGGGCGGCTCGGCAACGGACGCCAGTTCATGCCGTGGATTTCGCTCGACGACGAGATCGGCGCACTGCAGCACTTGCTCGAACACGACGCGGTGTCCGGTCCGGTCAACCTCACCGGACCGGCGCCGGTGACCAATGCCGAGTTCACCCGCGCGCTCGGCCAGGCGGTGCACCGGCCCGCGCCGTGGTGGGTGCCCGCGATCGCGGTGAAGACCGCGCTGGGTCAAGCGGGCGAGGAAATGGCCTTGTTCGGGCAGCGCGCATTGCCGCGCCGGCTGGAGGAGAGCGGCTACGACTTCCGGCACCGCGCTGTGGAAAGCGCGCTGGCCGCAGCGACATGACCGTGCCGCGGGTGCGGTGGGCGGTCACCGGTGTGGTGCTGTTCGCCGCCTTCCTGGGGCTTGGCCTGCTCGTCGCGAGAAGGCCGTTGTCGCTCGATACCGAGGTCGCGAATGCCTTGCGTGGGCAGGACTCGCGGCCGGCGGGCGCGGTCGCGGAGGTGATCACCACCGTTCTCGGGCCGGTCCTGCCGTACGTGCTCGGGGTGGTGCTGATCGCCGTCGCGCTGCGCGACCGGACACGGTGGTCCGGATGTCTGCGGCTCGGTGTCGTGCTGGTGGTGTGCAGGCTGACCAGCCTCGCGTTCAAGCCCGTGTTCGAAAGGCAGCGCCCGCGCGCGTACCCGGATCTGAGCTATCCGAGCGGGCATGTGGTGTCCGTGGCCGCCACCGGGCTGGTCGTGGTGCTGCTGTGCGGCTGGCTGTGGCCACGTCAAATGCGGTGGGCGGCAACAGCCGCAGTGGTGGCGACAGTGCTCGCCGCGGCCTGCCGGGTCGTGCTCGGTGTGCATTGGGTCACCGACACCGTCGGCGCCGTTCTGGCCGTCCTGGGTGCGGGCCTGGTGTCGGCGAGCGCACTTCGGCTGCTGCCCTTTCCGGCGGTGGAGCGAGGTAGCCTCAATGGGTGAGTTCTCCGAGCACCAGCTGCCGCGCCGCCACTGAACCCGTCGACGTGCGGAAGATCGGCACGATCGAGTACACCGAGGCCTGGGACCTGCAGCGCGAGGTCCTCACCGCCCGTGCCGACGGGACCGGCCCGGACACCATGCTGCTGCTGGAACATCCGTCGGTCTACACCGCGGGCAAGCGCACCGAGCCCGAGGACCGGCCGGCCGACGGCACCCCGGTGATCGACGTGGACCGCGGCGGCAAGATCACCTGGCACGGGCCGGGCCAGCTGGTCGGATACCCGATCCTCAAGCTCGCCGACCCGATCGACGTGGTGCAGTACGTGCGGCGGCTGGAAGAGGCGCTGATCGCGGTGTGCGACCACTTCGGCGTGCACAGCGGCCGTGTCGAGGGCCGCAGCGGAGTGTGGATCCCGGCCGACGACCGCGGGATCGAACGCAAGATCGCGGCCATCGGCATCCGTGTGCAGCGCGGGGTGACGATGCACGGGTTCGAGCTGAACTGCAACGCCGACCTCGGCGCCTTCGACGCGATCGTGCCATGCGGCATCCGCGACGCGGGCGTCACCTCGCTGTCCTCCGAGCTGCAGCGCGACGTCCCGGTCGACGAAGCGCTGCCGCTGGCGCAGGAGCTGGTGCTGGCCGCGCTGGAAGGCGAACTGCCGGTCCGCGACGACCGCTGGCTGCCGCGCCCGGAGGCCCCGCAGGCCCCCGGCGTCACCTTCGCCCTGCAGAACTGACCCGAATGCTGTGAAGGGACCCTTCACAGCTTTTCACCACGGGTTCAGTCGAGTTGGGGAGCGACCTCGGCCGCGATGAACTCGATGTGGTCCAGGTCGGCGAGATCCAGCACCTGCAGGTAAAGCCGGGTGATTCCGGTCCTTTCCCGCCACTGCCCGATCCGCTCCACCACCTCGGCCACGGTGCCGGCCAGCCCGTCGCGGCGCAGCTCCTCCGGATCCCGGCCGATCGCCGCGGCACGACGGGTCACCTCCGCGTCGTCCTTGCCCACCGCCACGGTGAGCGCCGCCGAGCGGAGGATCTCCTTCGGGTCGCGGCCGATCGCGGTCGCCGCCGCGGCCACCCGCTCGAACTGCGCGAGGGCGGTCTCCTGGTCGGCGAAGGGCAGGTTGAACTCGTCCGCGAACCGCGCGGCCAGCTCCGGGGTGCGCTTCTTGCCGCTCCCGCCGATGATCACCGGCGGCGCGGGCGACTGCGCGGGCTTCGGCAGCGCCGGCGAGTCGATGAGCGTGTAGTTCTTGCCGGAGAAGGAGAACTTCTCCCCCACCGGAGTGCGCCACAGGCCGGTGATGATCTCCAGCTGCTCGGCGTAGAGGTCGAACCGCTCTTTGAGCGGCGGCAGCGTCAGGCCGTACGCGGTGTGCTCGGCATCGAACCAGCCGGACCCGAGGCCGAATTCGACCCGCCCGCCCGACATCTGGTCCACCTGCGCGACGGAGACCGCGAGCGGGCCGGGGTTGCGGAAAGTGGCCGCGGTGACCAGCGTGCCGAGCCGGATCCGCTCGGTCTCCCGGGCCAGCCCGGCCAGGGTGATCCACGCGTCCGTGGGGCCGGGCAGCCCATCCGCGTCGCCCATCGAGAGGTAGTGGTCACTGCGGAAGAACGCGTCGTAACCCGCTGCCTCGGTCGTCCGCGCCACGCGCAACAGGGTGTCGTAGCTCGCCCCTTGCTGGGGTTCGGTGAAGATCCTCAAGTCCATGGCCGCCAGCCTAATCACCGGCGGCGGCTCGTTCCGGCGCTTCTTCGCCTGCCGGACGGCGCACTCGCAGCAGCATCCGTACGATCACGTCCTCGATCTCCGCGCCGACCTTCTTCGGGTCGGCCGCGCTCGCGATCTCGGTGGCCGCACTGGACAACGCGCCGAACAGCAGCCGCGACGTGACCTCGACCGGCACCGGCTCCACCTCGCCCGCGTCGACGAGCAGCTGCAGCCCGGCGCGCACCAGCCCGAAGCTGCACTGCTCCTCGGCCTCGCGCCAGCGCTCCCAGCCCATCACCACCGGCGCCTCGTGGATGGCGATCCGCTGGTAGGCCGGGTCGAGGCAGCTGCCGATGAACGCCTTGAGCCCGCCCAGCGCCCGCTCCCACGCGGTACCGGGACCGGTCATGATCTTCTCCAGCCGGTCGTAGACCAGGCTCTCCACCGACTCGAACGCGGCCTCGAACAACGCCTGTTTCCCGGCGAAATGGTGGTACAGCGCCCCTTTCGTGACCCGGGCGCGTTTGGCCACCTCGTCGAGCGAGGTACTCGCGTACCCACGCTTGGTGAACAGCTCCACCGCGGACTCGACCAGGGCGGAACGGGTCGACTCCGAATAGTCGAGTCGTCGGGACCTCATTGTCGGCACGATCACGACCTTACGCCGGGCGGACGGTGGGCATACCCGTGGTATGTTGACCGCGTCAGGTCCGTACCGGGAGTATGCCGCAAACCTGCGGTATGACCTGGGCCACGGAAGGGGAGCCACACCATGAGCTGGACCGACTTCTACCGCCGCCGGGAAATCCTCGAAGCCGCCGTCCGCCACGCCGAACGCGCCCCGGCCGAGCCGCTGGCGCTCGACGAGATCCCGGGTGCCGCCGAGGTGTTCGGCACCGAAGAGAATCTGCTGCTGGCCCTGCAGTACAAGTGGAGCCAGCTGCTCGGCGGATATCTGCGTGCCGAACTGGCCGATCCGGAAGACGCGTTCGCGGACGGCGTGGGCGACCAGGTCGACGCAGTGTCCCGAGCGTGGCGCCGCGCGCAGTCGAAGCACCAGGCGCTGCGTACGTTGCTGGACAACGGTGTGCAGCGTTGCACCGCTTTGGTGCCACTGCACGAAGGCGAGCTGCGCATGCTGGCCGTCACGGCCGGGCTCGCCGAAGCGAGCGAACCGCGCGAAGAGGTCACCAACGTGGGCCATGCGCTCGATGCGCTGGTACGCGCCGGAGACGCGCGTACGACCTGCCGTCGCAGCCCCATGGGCCATCTGAGGCGACTACTCGCACATAGCGCGTGAGCTGTAGTTAGCTGAGCCGCATGCGCCGGCGCTGGACCGAGACCGACATCACCGACCAGAGTGGACGGACGGTCGTGATCACCGGGGCGAACTCCGGTCTCGGCCTGCGCTCGGCTGAAGTGCTCGCAGAACACGGTGCCCGCGTACTCCTGGCCTGTCGCTCACCGGAGCGCGGCGCGGCAGCCCTCACGCGGGTTGCCGCGGTAGCGACCGGCGCGAGGCCCGAAGTGGTCCATCTCGACCTCGCCGACCTCGCGTCGGTCCGGGAGACGGCAGCGACCATACGCGACCTCACTAGCGACGTACTCGACGTACTGATGAACAACGCCGGCGTATGGGCCACTGCGCACAGTCGGACAGCCGATGGGTTCGAGCTTCAGTTCGGCACCAACCACCTCGGGCATGCCGCGCTGACCTGGCTGCTGATGCCCGCCCTTCGCGGTGCGACAGCCGCGCGCGTAGTCACGCTGTCGAGCGTGACCGCGTTCGGCGCGCACCTGCGGCTGGACGACCTCAACACCGAGCACCACCGATACCACGCAGCCGTCGCGTACGGACAGACAAAGCTGGCTAACCAGGTTTTCGGAGTGGAGCTGGACCGACGCCTGCGCGCCGCCGGTTCGACCGTACAGAGCGTGCTCGCGCATCCCGGCTTCGCACACACCGCGTTGATCGGAAACACTGCCGACTCGTATCGGAACGCTGCGGTGCGTCAGCTGATCGCGACCGTCGGCGGGTTCGGCAGCTCACTGTTCGCGCAAAGCCTGGAAAAAGGCGCGCTGTCGCAGCTGTACGCAGCCACCGCCGACGACGTGACCGGTGGCGACTACATCGGCCCCGGGCACCTTCTCCAAACCCACGGCGCACCCACGAAACTCCGTACGCTGGCCACCGCCCAGGACCCGCGCACCGGGTCCGCATTGTGGGAACTGACCGCCAGGTTGACCGAGGTCACCCCCGACCCGCGCTAGCGGGACCTGCCCTCTTCCCGGGCGTAGGGTGGGCCGGGTGAGTGTGACGCCGGAGGGGCGGAAGTTGTTGCGGCTTGAGGTGCGTAACAGTGAGACGCCGATTGAGCGGAAGCCGTCGTGGATTCGGACTCGGGTGCGGATGGGTCCGGAGTTTACGGAGTTGAAGGGTTTGGTGCGTCGTGAGGGTTTGCATACGGTGTGTGAGGAGGCGGGGTGTCCCAATATTTATGAGTGTTGGGAGGATCGTGAGGCGACCTTTCTGATTGGTGGGGATCAGTGCACGCGGCGGTGTGATTTCTGCCAGATCGATACGGGGAAGCCCGCGGCGCTGGACCGTAGCGAGCCGGTGAAGGTCGCGGAGTCCGTTCAGGCGATGGGGTTGCGGTATTCGACGATCACCGGGGTCGCGCGGGACGACCTGGACGACGGCGGTGCGTGGCTGTACGCGGAGACGGTCCGGCAGATCCACGTGCTGAACCCGGGTACCGGTGTGGAGTTGCTGATCCCGGATTTCAACGCCGATCCCGCTCAGCTGGCCGAGGTCTTCGGATCCCGCCCCGAAGTCTTGGCGCACAATGTGGAGACGGTGCCACGGATCTTCAAGCGGATCCGTCCGGGGTTCCGCTACACCCGTTCCCTCGAGGTGATCACCCGCGCCCGTGAGGCGGGGCTGGTGACGAAGTCGAACCTGATCCTGGGCATGGGTGAAACCCCGGACGAGGTCGAACCGGCGATGCGGGACCTGGTCGAGGCGGGCTGCGAGATCCTGACGATCACCCAGTACCTGCGTCCCTCGCCCCGGCATCATCCGGTGGACCGGTGGGTGAAACCGGAGGAGTTCGTCACCCACTCCCAGGTCGCCGAATCGTTGGGGTTTGCGGGTGTGATGGCGGGGCCGTTGGTGCGGTCGTCGTATCGCGCGGGGCGGCTCTATGCCCAGACCAAGGCCCACCGGGGCGAGGAGCTGCCGGACAACCTCGCCCACCTGGCCGGACACGGACCCGCCGCCCAGGAAGCCACCTCACTCCTGGCACGCTGATCTCCCCGAAGCCTGCCCGCGGGTTCCCGCCGTGGGCAGGCTTCGACCGTTCACGCGGCCCTTTCTGCCCGCAAAACCCCAGTTCGCCGCCCCTCCCCCGGCGAATTCCAAAGCGCAAGTAAAGTGGCGCCGTGGCACTCGTAACGGACCTGTTGAACTGGCTGCAAGAACTTCCCCAGCCCGGCCTCGTCGCGGCGGCGGGCGGGCTCGTGCTCGCCGAGTGCACGATCGGGCTCGGCTTCATCGCGCCCGGCGAATCGGGACTGCTCATCGCGGCCACCACGGCGACCTCGGTGCCCCGCTTCCTCATTCTGTGGGCGGTCGTCACGGTGTGCGCGGCGCTCGGCGATTCGATCGGCTACGCACTCGGCCGGAGGTTCGGCCCGCGGCTGCGTGAAACGAAGCTGATCCGCAAGTACGGCGCGGACGCCTGGGACCGGGCCGGTGCCGTGCTCGAACGGCGAGGGGCGTGGGCAGTGTTCTTCGCCCGTTTCCTCCCGGTCCTGCGCACGCTCCTCCCGGCCGCGGCCGGCGCGTCCCGGCTGCCGTTCCGGAAGTTCCTGCCCGCGACCACGCTCGGGGCGCTCTGCTGGTCGATCGTGCACATCAGCCTCGGCGCCGCCCTCGGCGAAGCGGCCAAAAAGGTCGAAGGCGCGCTCAACACCGGATTCCTCGTGGTCGCCGCGGTGATCGTCGGCGTGCTCCTGTTCTTCCTGCTGCGGCTCAAGAAGCGCAAGGCACTCGCCGAGCCCGAACCCAAGGCGGAAGAGGAGGAGACCGCGGGCACGCCGCAGTGACAAGTCACCCGCTCGGGGTGGCCGCGGCTCACTAGATTCGGCGGTATGGCATTCGCTCTCCCGCGGCCGGTCGCCTTCGTTCTCGGTGGCGGCGGCAGTCTCGGCGCTCTCCAGGTCGGCATGCTCCAGGCGCTCGACGAGGCGGGCTTGGTCCCGGACCTGGTCGTCGGCACCTCCGTCGGATCGCTGAACGCCGCCGTGCTCGCCCTGCCCGGCGGGCACGGCCCGGCCATGCTGCCGGAGATCTGGGCACGGATGACCCGGCACGAGGCGTTCCCCGGCGGCGTACTGGGCCAGGTCCGCACCCTCCGGCACAGCAAGACCCACCTGTTCCCGAACAGCGGCCTGGCGAAGATCATCGACGATCACCTCGGTCCCGACTGCCGGTTCGAGGACCTGGAGCTGCCGCTCGGCGTGGTGACCACCGACGTCGACACGGCCGAACCGGTGCTGTTCCGATCCGGCCCGGTGCGCGCGCCGTTGCTCGCCAGCTGCGCGATCCCGGGCATCTATCCGCCGGTGGAACACGAGGGGCGGCTGCTGTACGACGGCGGGCTGGTCGCGAACGTGCCGATGCGCCAGGCGCTGCACATGGGCGCGAAATCGCTCGTGGTGCTGGACTGCGCGTTCCCGGGCCGGATGCCCAGTGCGCCGGGCACCTTCGCCGAGGTACTGATGTACACCGCGATGATCAGCATGCGCAATCAGGCAGTGCTGGAAGCGCCGCTGGCCGCGCGGGTGGCCCCGGTGGTGTACCTGCCCGGGCCGGAGCCGCTGCGGGTCAGCCCGCTCGACTTCAGCCGCACCGACGATCTCGCGCGGCTGGCCCGGGAAGCGGCCCGGACCTATCTGAAAGAGCTGGTCGTGGACGGTCCGGGACTTTACGGCGCACCCGGGCTCGTGGTGCCGTGATTCGCGTCACCGCAATGCACCCATCCGCTGCCCACGACGTCTTTCCGATCGCGTAGCTTTGTCAGAAGTAGCCTGCCGGTCCGCGATCCTCACAAAAGAGACATCATGTTCCCGAAAAAGAATATTCTTTCGGCCGCCGGAATTCTCGTGGCCACCTTACTGGCCTCGGCCTGTTCCTCCGGAGACGATTCCGGTTCGCCCGGCACTTCCGGTTCGGGCGGTTCCTCCTCGCCGGCCACCGTGTCCATCGAACCGGCGGACGCGCACGGGATGAACCCGACCACGCCGATCGTCGTCAAGGCCGCCAACGGGAAGCTCACCGAGGTGACGGTGACCAGCGCGAAGGGCAAGCCGGTCGCGGGCAAGATCGCGCCGGACGGGCTGAGCTGGACCAACAACGAGGTGCTCGGCTACGGCGGCAGCTACCACGTGGTCGCGCATGCCCAGGGCACGGACGGGAAGCCGGTGGAGAAGGCCGGTGACGTCACCACGATCACGCCGAAGAAGGAAGCGAACGCGAACCTGATCCCCGCGCCGTCCGCGGTGAAGAGCGCCGGCGTCGGTGTCGGTCAGCCGATCGTGTTCAGTTTCGCGACCCCGGTGAAGAACAAGGCCGCGGTGGAGAAGGCGCTGTCGGTCGAGTCCTCGCCGAAGCAGGAGGGCGGCTGGTACTGGATCGACGACAAGAACGTCCACTACCGGTCGAAGGAATACTGGCAGCCGGGGACCACCCTGACCGTCTCCGCGAAGATCTACGGCGTCGATTTCGGAAACGGTGTCTTCGGCGCGGAGGATCGCACCGAAACGTACAAGGTGCACGATTCCTGGATCGGCAAGGCCGACGGGAACAGCGAGCAGATGCAGATCTTCCACAATGGCCAGATGGTCAAGTCGATGCCGATCTCGATGGGCAAGGACGCCACCCCGACACATCTCGGCCCGCATGTCATTTCCGACAAGCAGGCGAACTACACCATGGACTCGTGCACCTACGGTGTCTGCCCGCCGGACCCGAAGGCCTACCGTTCCAACGAGAAGTTCTCCGAACGCATCTCCAACGACGGCGAGTTCGTGCACGAGAACCCGAACAGCGTCGGCCAGCAGGGCAGCTCCAACGTCTCGCACGGCTGTATCAATCTCAACGCCGCCAACGCCCAGTGGTTCTTCGACAACTTCGGCCTCGGCGACGTCGTCGAGGTCACCAACTCCGGCGGCCCGCAGCTGCCGCTCTGGGACCTCTACGGCGACTGGTCCAAGTCCTGGCCCGATTGGCAGAAGGGCTCCGCGCTCTGAGCATGCCTTGATCCGCCGTGCGGGCGATACCCGCTGAGCTGAGTTCCGGACCCGGGAAAGGGCCGGTCACCCGAGTGGTGACCGGCCCTTTCGCTTGCCGGCGGCCAGACATCGCGCAGGCGCAAGGGATCCGCTTGGACACGGGTCCGGTGCGGGCTTCTTGGCACGGCCTGGTCTCGGTGGTGCCCGGTGAAGTGTTTCCCCGAAGCTCGTACGTGATCCCCAGCCGGAACTCCAGTTACGCGTACCCCCGGTGGGTTTGTGGTACACGCGAGGCAGTTTGCCGGAGGTGGTCTGGTCCTGGGTCGCTCTGGCGCGTCATTGACGTTGCGGGCACGTCCTGCGGTGTTGTGGTCAGGTGAGCACGCCCTCCGCCTTTTCGGCGAGCCATTCCCCGAGTGGGCCGGCGGGCAGGGTTCCGGCAAAGTCGGTGTAGAGGTCCGTGAAGGGACCCTTCACGGACTCTGAGTCTGTGAAGGGTCCCTTCACGGACCCGAAACCGGTCCGGCGCACGCCACGAGGTGGTCGCACACAC